>DASUMO010000564.1:0-9525 GCA_036277695.1 Chitinophagaceae bacterium | reverse complement strand
TGCGTGACCATGATCATCAAATTCCCTTCAGCACCGACAGACACTTTTACAGATTCAAATAGGGGCCACAATTTCATTGTCAATCCTGGTCTTCGTTTTTAGAGTCCCTGGCTGTCATCTACAAATAACTGAGCCACCAGCGGACAGCCTGATGGGATCTTTTGTACCGGTCGAACCATTTGCAAAGTGGATACAAAATGAGGATTAAGCCAATCCATACAAGATAAACGGTAATTAAATTGAAACCGTAATCCTTCAGTTCTGGCACACGATTGACCTTGTCCGATAATATCATATCTAACCAACTATAACCCGTCAGGATGGCGGCCACCATCGCTAACACATGAATTAGGTAAATATGAACCAGGTAGTAAAAGAAGGGAACCCTTCCGAATACGGTTATTTTTTGAGTGAATGTATTAAGTGGCTTTTCAGCCAGTGCCAGGAAAACAAGAGCAGGACCCAATGTAATTAAGATATAAAGCAGTGAAGGGGGATACTTGGTAACATTTAAAAAAGACAATAAGCTAAAGACGGCATTTTTTTGAACGGACCAGTGAGCTGCATCACCATACATATTGATGGAGCGTAAAAGGAAGAATAAGGCCATCGCGCCAAGGCCCCATGATAAGAGGATTGTTTTCCTTTTGGCAGGATCATAACCTGGACTATAAATGCTCCCCAAATAATAACCAATCGCAATAATACCAATCCACGGTAGTAAAGGATATTGGACGAAAATTTTGAATTGACCAATAGTATAATCTGCCGGCTCATGTACTAAGGACCAGAGAAAATTCCCCGGTAGATGTATGGTGTCCAGCAGGTTGTGCATGGTTGCCAGGATCAATCCCGTAAGCAAGATCAGGTGCAGGTTCATATAAATCATTACGGACAAAACAATCATGGCGACCCCAATTGCCCAGATTACCTGCAGGTTGAAAAAAGGATATTGGGGATTAAATGTCCGCCCGAGCACTACAATAAACAGTTCTGTAAATACAAGCCATGATCCCCTCGTAAATAGATACCGGGACAGTTCTTCCTTATTTTTTTTTATTCCATATAGGTTAGCCGAAATACCCGCAAGGAGCACAAAAATGGGGGCACAATAATGAGTTATAAATCTTGTAAAAAATAGAATAGCGTTGGACTGGGTAAGATCTGTTGGATTATATGAAAAGGCATCCTGGTGAAAATAATTGCGCACATGATCAAGGGCCATGATGATCATGACCATACCTCTCAGAAGATCGATTGATTCAATTCGTTTAGTATTGGTCGAGGCCCTTAGAAAATGAATATCCCCCAGATGTGTCATTTTAATGTTTACTGCCTTTGAGAATGAATGTTGCCAATTAATTTCCTGGCAAAACAACCAGCTTTAGCATTGCTGCATACTGGGTGTTCTCCCTATTTTATTTAGCAGGCTGCTCAATTTATGAACAGGGTGATGGCTAACACATGTGTAGATGCCCTGCTATCGCAGACAATCGTTTGTCGGAATCGGGAATAATTACAAAAGGAACTCAGTTGTTTAGTAAAACTAAAATAGGGGATACCCGATTATTAAATGGGGAATGTTACTCTCATCACACAGTTGCAAACAGCCCAATTTTGTGCATCAGGTTCATCTATCTCTGCCGGGTTAATACCCGGCGGTCCGGTTTATTCGTGGTATATGGCCGACTGTGTTTTATTATTTAGTAATCAAATAGTTGTTGTATGAGGAAGAGATTAATGTTTTTGCTCCTGCTAGTTCTTATTTCTTATTGCTCCTTTACACAAAGCATAGGAATTGGAACCACGGCACCGGACGCTTCTTCGGCGTTAGATATTACCGCTACTGCCAAAGGATTGCTTATACCAAGAATGGGTACACCAGCCATTTTGGCTATTACCAGTCCTGCCAGGGGATTGATGGTTTATGATTCTTTAACCAACCAGGTAAAAGTGAATATAGGCACACCAGCCTCACCCAATTGGCAACCGGTAGCCTCAGGGGGCGACGGCAATAGCTGGAGCCTGAATGGTAATAGCGGTATCAATCCTTCGAATCAGTTTGTGGGAACCACGGATAACCAACCTTTGCGTTTTCGAATTAATAATAGCAGGGCGGGCGAGTTAAACCCTCAAAACGGCAATGTTTCGTTCGGTATGCGGGCCGGGCAGGCCAATACCAGCGGCTTTGCCAATATCGCCATCGGTGAAGACGCGCTGCGTTTGAACACTGAAGGTTTCAACCTGGTGGCCATTGGAGATTCGGCTTTATATAACAATAAAGGCGTCCCTGATTTCCTGGAGGGCATAGACAATACAGCCTTAGGCGCGAAGTCACTTACTGATAATACTACCGGTAGCTTTAATACAGCTGTGGGTTCGGGATCGCTACGTTCCAACACAACAGGTTTCCTTAATACCGCTGCAGGCAGTGGAGCACTCGTTTTCAATACAACCGGGATATCCAATGTCGCCGTAGGTTCGGAAGCACTCGCCTTTAATACTACTGGCAGCACCAATACAGCTACCGGTTTTCAGGCACTACATCAGAATACAACAGCTATTAACAATTCGGCTTTTGGAGCTTTGACGCTCGTTAGAAATACGGAAGGAAGTGAGAATGTTGCAGTCGGCTTTGCAGCGCTGAATTTCAACAGTACAGGGGATAGTAATACGGCGATTGGTCAGCGCGCGCTATTATTTAATACCACGGGCCACCATAATACAGGGACAGGATCGGCGGCGCTTTTTTCCAACACAACCGGCAGTGCCAATACTGCAGTTGGAAACACTTCGCTTTTTTCCAACACAACGGGAAGTTTCAACACTGCAGCCGGTAGCCAGGCACTTTTTTTCAACATAAGCGGGAGTGATAATACGGCTTTCGGGGATCATTCGCTTTTTGCAAATACAACCGGCCTGGGTAATACAGCTACCGGCACCGGGTCACTTTCAGCAAACACCATCGGTAGCGTTAATACAGCTGATGGAAACCTGGCTCTTGCTTCCAATACGACCGGTCGTGTAAACACGGCAATAGGAGTGCAATCACTTTTTTTAAACACCGTGGGCGCTTTTAATACGGCAGTAGGTGGCAATGCTTTGGGGTTTACAGTCGGCGCATCCAATAATACGGCGGTAGGATCCAATGCCGGGTTCAACTTTAATCTTGGCTCCGATAATACCCTCATTGGCGCAGGTGCCAACGCCAGTACAGATGGAGTAAATAATAGTGTTGCCCTTGGCAAGGATGCAAGGGTTACCGAAAGTAACCAGGTAAGGCTCGGCAACACGTTAACTACTTCTATTGGAGGATTTGTGGGATTTACCAGCCTAAGTGACGGGCGCTTCAAGAAAGACATTAAAGAAACAGTTAAAGGAATGGATTTCATTATGAAGCTCCGCCCGGTCATGTATCAATTCGATGTACAATCACTTAATCAAAAATTATATCCGGGTAAAGAGGCGGATGAGCAATTGAGGAACGCTGCGAATGAAAATGCCAAAACTATTTTCTCTGGTTTTGTAGCACAGGAAGTGGAACAGGCCGCGAAAGATGCAGGTTATAATTTTAGCGGGGTAGATAAGCCGAAAAATAAAGATGATATGTATGGACTCCGCTATGCCGACCTGGTGGTGCCCATGGTAAAAGCCATGCAGGAGCAGCAGCAAATGATAACGGAGTTAAAAAAACTAAATGCTGACCTTGAAAAAAGAATGGCCACACTCGAAAAGGTGATCCCGGGTTCTTACCAATAAACAACCAGCATGCTTATTTTGACAAGCCTGATAATTTATGTATGCCGCCGAAGAACCAGGCGTCGTGAAAAGAGACAGTTGGCTAATACCTGTTAGTATGTTCAGAGAATTTTTAAGCCCGGCATGTATTAATTCCATTGACATGAGATCAAATTTACTTCTTATCCTGTTCCTATTACCAGTCTGTAACCTTTCTGCGCAACTTACGATAACACCGGGAGCACAATTTTCGATAGTGGGCAATACGAAGTTATGCCTAAATAATACCGACCTTGTGAATGATGGAAGTTTTACATCTGCTAATAGCATGGTCGCCTTCTCGGGAGATAATATTTCATTCATCAGAGGCAACCAGCCCATTCAATTTTTCGAATTTGAGCTGAACAAGGAGAATTTTGCCAATGTCGTATTAGAAAGAGAAGTGGGTATAACGGAACGCTTACTATTTTCTTCCGGTTTTCTTCTTCTTAATGGTTTCAATGTAAACCTGGGAACTACCGGTCACCTGGATGGTGAAAAGGAAAGCAGCCGGATTTACGGACCAACGGGAGGGGAAGTGTTGTTTAATGTTAACCTGAATTCGCCAGCGAATTCAAACCCGGCTAACCTTGGTGTGTTTATTACAGCAAACCAGGACCTGGGGAATGTAACCATTCGAAGAGGGCATCAATCCCAGGTAATCAGTTCCGGAATTAGGAGCAGTGTGCTTCGTTATTATACTATTTTGGCGGCTAACAATTCAAATCTTGATGCAAGCCTCCGGTTTAGGTATTTTGATGAAGAATTAAATGGACATGCGGAAAACGTAATTGAGTTTTTTCAAAACCCGGATAATAGCAATTGGACAAGCCTGGGAGCCACATCGAGAGATGTGGTTGGGAATATTGTGGAAAAGACAGGTCTCAGCACTCTTGGAAAATTTACGCTGTCAAGCCCGGGTAGTGTATTGCCGGTAAGCTTTACATTGTTCAATGCAACCTGCGAAAATAGTAAGTTGCTTTTAACCTGGAAGACGGCCCAGGAGCAAAACAGCAGTCATTTTAGCATTGAAAGGAGTATGGATGGCAGCAACTGGACTGTGGTGGGTAGTCTTCCGGCTGCTGGTACAAGTAGTACTGAACGAACTTATTTTTTTACCGACCATACTGCCAGGCCAAACAGCTTCTATCGGATTGCCCAGACCGACCAGGATGGGAGGGTGCAGCATTCGGGAACAATAAGATCAACCTGCAGTTTTTCTGACATAATTAATCTCTGGCCCAACCCGGTTCACGAGGACCTTTTTATCAATCTTGTTACTCCCGGTGAGTCGCAGGCCATTGTAAGAGTGTTTGATAGCAAGGCGTCTTTGATCAGGCTGAGAAAAGCGGCTCTGTTACCCGGCAGTAACCGGTTTAGTGTGGATATGCGGGCACTTGCCAATGGTGTTTATACAATAGTCGTGGAATGGAACAGGGGGCAAATGAAAAAATCACAACAGGTATTGAAACAATAATTTTCAAAAATTCAAAATCCCCTCGTTCACATGCGAAGATTACACAGTATTCATCACTTGAAATTAATAATGACACTGGTATTACTCTTGTATTTTTCGTCATTATTTTCACAATGGGCAAGGGTTCAGCAATTACCAGCATCTGATATTTTCAGTCTTTATAAAAACGGCAGTACACTTTATGCCGGTGGAAGGAACCTGATCTATTTCAGCAGTGACAAAGGGCAAACCTGGGATTCAACAACTAGTATTCCTTTATTTACCGAAGTAAGTAACATTATCGTTTATAAGAATGAATTATATGCTTCCTCTTTCTCCATCGGTGTTTCCAGGAGTTCCGATGGTGGTAGAACCTGGCAAAACATTTCGACGGGTATATTTCCTGAGGTATCTGATTTCGTGGAATGGAGAGGGGACTTGTATGCGGCTACCCTGGGAGCATCTGTTTTTAAACTGGATCCCGTTAGCGGCAATAATTGGTTATCCTTCAGTAATGGGCTCTCCAGTTTGAGCGCAAATATTACAACTATTACTGGTAACAATAATGCGCTCGTTGCAGGAACACTTGCCAATGCTTTATATGATTACCTGCCGGTTGGTTCAACAACCTGGGAGGAACGATTTCTTCTTGGCCAGGTCAGGCCCACGGAAGGAGCATATGATATTGTTACCGGGCATGATAGTCTATTCCTGTCAGGCTCTACCGGCAGGTTTTATATGAGTACTGATAACGGACTTAACTGGCGCACTTTCGGGGGTATACTTCCTTCCTTAAACTCCACCCTTGTCAATGCAAGGCAGGCTTTGCTTTTATCCAGGGTCATTTTCGATGGTGTGATTTTCCACACCAGTTTTTCTTATCTCAAAAAAGATTCGTTGCAGGACCCTTTTGTTCCCTTTAGTGTAGTCTCGGACCATTACACCTACAGGTCGGCAATCTTTGGCGACAAGCTTTGGGATGCCAGTACTGAAGGCCTCTTTTTCATGTCATTATCCAATCTGCCGGGTATTTCTGCAGATGATACCACGGACGCTATTACGTTGCCGGTACAGTTTGTATTCTTCAACGCAAATTGTGAGAGCGAACAGGTGCTATTAAGGTGGAGGACGGCACAGGAACTGAACAGCAGTCATTTTAGCATTGAAAGGAGTAATGATGCTATCCACTGGACAGAGATTGGTAGTCTGCCTTCGGCGGGAACCAGTAATTCCGAAAAAAGTTATTCATTTGCCGACAATAATCTCCTGCCGAAAAGTTATTATCGGATTGCACAATTTGACCTGGATGGAAAAGTGCAGTATTCCGAAATGATAAGTTCATCCTGCAGTTCTTCGGACATATTTAATCTTTGGCCCAACCCGGTCCGGGATCTCGCTTATATCAGTGTCGTTACTCCCGGCGAATCCCAGGCTATTGTTAGAGTGTTTGATAGCAAAGGGTCTTTGGTCAAGCTGAAAAAACTGGCCCTGGTAGCAGGCAGTAACCTGTTTACCGTAGATTTGCAGGCACTTGCCAATGGTGTTTATACAGTGTCCGTGGAATGGAGCAGCGGACAGATGAAAAAGGCATTACAGGTGTTAAAGCAGTAATGATAACAGCAAACCCGGGTGATATCCGTTAAACAACACCATCCTAACTTTTACCAGCCAAATAGATTCTTGATGAGGGGAAGGAAAAAAATAGTTGCAATATCAGGGAGTACCAGGCTTCATTCAACGAATTTAGGTTTGATCAATGCGATCATTGATCTTTTCTCGGAAAACTATGATTTCCGGATTTTCCGGGGACTTTCTGATCTCCCGCACTTCAACCCGGACCTTGACACGGATAATGTGCCTCAGGCCGTTTCCGACTTTCGTAACTTGCTGAGGAGTGCTGATGGCATTTTAATCTGTACGCCAGAATATGCAATGGGGGTTCCGGGGACATTAAAAAATGCGATTGACTGGACGGTTTCCTCCATGGAATTTTCACACAAGCCGGTTGCATTAATAACTGCCTCTTCGGACGGAAAACGGGCTCATCGTTCGCTGCTTGAAACGTTACGGATCATTGAATCGGACATCCCGGAGAGCTCACAACTGCTGATTCCATTCGTAAAAACTAAAATAAAGGGCGACAAAATTACTGACACCGACACTTTCGGACTGGTCAAAGACCTTATTAAATCATTAGCAGGTACGATTGACAAGAACAGTGACGCTAATAAGAGTATTTAGTATAGGGAAAAGAGGTTGGTTTCATTATTTATTATGTACTCAACCTGCTAGTTGTTTGGAATGCTGATCGTTCACAATAACTGATTGCCGGCCTTTTTAGTTGTTCCTCCTTACTTTTAGTTCATTTAGCCCGCGAGGAATTTTATCACTATCACTAAGTTGATATCACCACCATTGTCAATTGAATGCGCTCACCTGGGTGAACATGACTTGATCGCCGTAATGCTCCTTTAACTATGAGTTCCCGGTGGTAGACGGCAAACTGCCTGGGGATAGCGGCCGGAAATTTTTAAAATAAAAGCCCCGGTCGCACCGGGGCCTTTATTTTTAATTCTGATTAGACCGATCCACTTTATTGATCAATACATCCTCCACAACATGAGTGTCACTATTTATTTTATACACTAATGGCTTGTTGTCCTTACCGGTGCTGATCTCGAAACTTATGCTGAGAGCGTCATCCTCCCCCTCACCAGTCTTTAGGATAAATCGCCTTGTGAGAGTACCTTTTTTGATCACTTCTTTGTAAACAAGGTTGTCAAACTGATCCCGGATCTTAAGTACATAATCCTGGTCAGCGCCGTCGTTTGTAAAATTCAAATCAAAAACCGGTTTGTCCCTAAAAAGTCCGATGTATCTTAATTCCATGACTGTCGGTTTGGGATCTGCTGTCGCATGGGCGACAGAGGTTATAACGGTTGAAAAAACAGTGATCAGGCCCAGGGCCGCATTGCGATAATTGAATACTTTTTTCATAATGAATGTTTTTTAAGTGGTATAATTTTTTTTGTCATTAGATCGTAGGGCAGAAATCGATTTGGTATAGCCGAGCTTTGTGAACTACCAGTCATGCTCCCGTTTTAGAAGTGACAAGGCCTTCTTGCCAATTACCTCTTTTATTATTCCGGGATTATGATCTGCCATTTCTTTCAGGGTATCTAACAATTCGTCTTGCCGCCCGTTACGTAATGCGCATTGAATGCTCCATCCAATCAACGAATCAGCACTTACTTTTTCCAGTAAATTCAGTAGTTCAGTGCTCATATAATTTGTGGGTTCGGCTTTCATTTTATTTGACTTTGTTTTGGTAGAAATTCTTTGCTTTAAGCAAACTGTGTATTACTGTCTTTTTTTGCTGTAGCGGGATTATTTTAGAAAGGATCCCGCCCAGGTCCGTGATCCATGTCCGCTACCATTTGGACCCCATTCTACATGAAACATTCATGCTGCAGAGAATGTTCCGATGTGAACTTATTGGGCAGGTTCACTGTAGATAAAATCGTCCATTATTACCAGGTCTTTGCCTGCCAGATCCTCCTTCGAAGATGATAGGGGGGTGTTACCACTGTAAATTCGAACCCGGCTTATTTTTTCGTGGGGAAAGTATACGCCCAGGAATGAAAATCCGCCGGGGTTATTTTTACCATTATTAGGTACTTTAAAGGAGCCCAGCGATTTCTCCCCTGAGAAGAACTCCATGGAAGTAGAAGCTGCATTGTTCACATCGCTGAACACCACACCAAATCCTTGCACGGTAGCATCTGTGTTGGTGCCCGGCACTTTAAAAAAATTATCGGTTATGACACTGCCATTCGCAATAAATGTTTTTTCAGGACTAAAAGCGCGGAACTGGCCGGTGAATGCGGAATCCAGATCTGAAAAATCTTTATCACTTATCCTGAAACCATCGCCGGGGGTTGTGGAAAGCAATCCCCTTTTCCTGCCATTGGGGGCGTTTACATCAAAGCTGGCGAAGAAATTCCCGGGGAAGAGGTTATTGTTTGTAAACATTTCAGGAACAGCATCCCAGTTTATTTCCCTCCGGCCGCCTCTTGCGCCGGGTGCGGTGTTTAAGGGGCCCAGTAATTCCCTGAACTTATTCAACGACGCATCTATTTCCCCCGATGCCCTGATAACAATTACCTCCGGTTTAGGTTCTGTCTGGGAATTTCCACCTGAAATTTCGGCTCCCGCTACATTTCCAGCTTGATCCTGCCTGAATGAAGATTCTTTTGTGCAGCTTGCTAAAGAAGTTAAAAATAACGATGCCA
>DASUMO010000563.1:0-10623 GCA_036277695.1 Chitinophagaceae bacterium | reverse complement strand
TATGGCAAGGGGAGAAAATACACAAAACAAGATTGTAGGGAATGTTTATGCAGATATTGAACCATTTCGGGGTTTGGTTTTTACGTCCCGTTTTGGAATAGATGCGGCCTTTCAGACAGGTCATGGCTGGACACCTACCTTCTGGTTTTCGGATGAAAGCCAGAATACCATTGCCAATGGCTATGATTATAACAATAACTGGTATACCTGGCAATGGGAAAATTTCGCAACCTATAGGAAGACCATTGCCGCTCATAGTTTTACCCTGCTCGCCGGGGTCTCGGCCATAAAAACACATGAATACCATATGGGAGGCAGTTACTCGGGTTTATTCAAGGAAGATGACCGGTTTTCTTATGCTGATTATGTTCCTGATAATGTTGACAGAATTGGCAGTAATGCATTTGACTACACCCTTGCCTCCCTTTTCGGAAGGATTAATTATAGTTTTAAAGACCGCTACCTGTTGAATGTATCATTGCGCCGCGACGGAAGCTCAAAATTAGCACCCGGCAACCAATGGAAAATGTATCCGGCTGTTTCGGCAGGCTGGGTTATTTCCAATGAATCTTTTTTCCCCGCCGGCTTAGCCGAAAAAATGAATTACCTCAAGCTCAGGGCCAGCTGGGGCCAGAATGGGAATGTATCCTCAATCGGTATCGGCGAATGGAAGAATGCGATCGGAGCCGGCATGCTTTATCCCGATGGTAATGGCAACCTGATCGTGGGTGCCGCGCCCAGCAGCCTGGCTAATCCCGAATTGACCTGGGAAACCGGTGAGCAATTTGATATTGGTGCCGATCTGGCCTTCTTTAATAACCGGTTAAACTTAACCGTTGATTATTACAAAAAAACAACCAAGGACCTGCTGACCGATGGCAATGCGCCGCTGATTGCAGGGAATACCTTGCGTACAAAGAACTCGGGGAATGTAGTGAACAGGGGTTGGGAATTTGAATTGACCTATGCCAACAGGCCCATTAGCAGAAACTCCCTGAGTTATGAAATAAGTGGTAACCTGTCTACCCTGGATAATGAGGTGACTTTCCTGGATCCCAATTCACCGATCATTTATGGCGCGGGGATAGGAACTGGCTGGTCCGCAACTGCAATGAAAGTTGGTTATCCATTGTGGTATTTCAACGGGTATCAAACGGATGGTATTTTCCAAACAACCGATGAAGTAAATTCTTATCTCACTAAAACCGGCATTGTGGGTTATTCTCCCAAACCGGGTGATCCTATAGTTGTGGATGTGAATGGAGACAAACAGATTTCACCGGCTGATATGACCTATATTGGCAGCCCGCATCCCAGTCTTACTTACGGTGGTCGCGTGAGCCTGGCCTACAAGGGATTTGACCTGTTGGTATTTGTACAGGGGCAAACCGGAAATGAGATCCTGATGGGATTCAATCGTACTGACCGTGGTACAGCCAACAAACCCGAGTTTTTTTACACCAACCGTTGGACAGGAGCAGGAAGCACCAATACCTGGTTTGCTTCGAATACATCAAACCCTTATATCTACAATAGTGATCTCATGATTTTTGATGGAGCCTATACCAGGATCCGTCAATTACAATTGGGATATACGTTGCCACAAAGTTTAATGGATAGAGCCCGGATTAAAAAGGCCCGGATTTATGTATCGCTCGATGATTTCTTCACTTTTACCAAGTATCCTGGTGTGGACCCGGAAGGCGGAAGTAATGGACAGAATAGTATTGGTATTGACCGGGGCGGTTACCCTATTCCCCGCAAAGCAATCGTGGGCCTGACATTGAGTTTCTAATTCATTAAAAGCAAAAACATGAAAAATTTAATTATAAAAACAACGATACTCTGCCTGTCAACCCTGGTGCTGACCAGTAGTTGTAAAAAGTTCCTGGACCAGCCGGTACCCGGGGCATTTGCAGAAGAGGATTTTTATATAACAGACCAGGATGTTACGCAGGCTGTTACTGCCACCTACGATATGATGCAGGCCCATTACAATAATAACTGGGGCAGCCTCTACATGATCAAAACCCTCTTGTCGGATGAAAGCAATGCAGGCGGAAGCGATGCCGGTGACCAGCCTGGATACCAGACTATTGACAATTTTAATTTCGATGCGACAAACGACAAAGTGAGGGAAGCCTGGCGTATGTGCTATTTCACGATCTACCGTGCCAATAAGGTTATCAACAGGACAAGACAGGAAACCGAATTGCAGAAGAGATTAGTGGCAGAAGCAAAGGTGCTCAGGGCGTATAATTATTTTGAATTGGTGAGTCTCTGGGGTGACGTTCCACTAGTACTGGATGATATCCCACCGGCCCAGTATACCAGTACTGGCCGCAAGGCAAAAACTGAAATTTATACCCAGATCGAAAAGGACCTGCAGGATGCGATAGGTATACTCCCTTTAAAATCTGCATATGGTGGGGCGGATAAGTTCCGGGTTGCAAAAGGAACAGCCCAGGCCTTATTAGGCAAGGCCTTATTATACCAGCAAAAATGGGCCGAAGCAGCCACGCAATTTGAAGCTGTGATCAGCTCCAACCAGTATTCACTTGCTTCTTCAGTAGGCGCTGCATTTTCCCGGGCTTTTGAATTCGGGCCGGAATCACTGTTTGAGATCTCCTATACCAATGCCCGCAGTTATGATTGGGGAAATTTTCCCTGGGGCTCGGCACCAGAAAGCAATATACATGTACAGTTGATGGGACCGCGGGGGGATTATTATACTAAAGCTCCTGCAGATTCACTGATCGGTGGCTGGGGATTTAACCTGCCCCGCCAGAAATTATGGGATGCTTTTGTTGCCGCGGGTGATGTGGAAAGAAGGAGACAGATTATTATGTCGCAAGCGGAACTGGTAGCAGCTGGCGGTAACTGGAGCAATCCGACGGCTTATGATTATGAAGGATATTTCCAGCGCAAATATGGTGCTTTTGCTTCGCAGACAGGTGGACCCATCAGTGAATTGAATTATGGTACGAACTGGCGCCATATCCGCTATGCCGATGTTTTATTAATGGCGGCGGAGGCATTTAATAAATCCAACAACGATACAAAGGCCCGCCAGTATTTGAACCTGGTCCGGCAGCGATCCAGCCTGGCAGACGTGAATGCATCAGGAACTGCTTTATTTGATGCAATTGTCAAAGAAAGGCAACTTGAATTGGCGTTTGAAGGATTCCGGTATACTGATCTCGTACGCTGGGGTTTGGCTGCGCAGGAATTGGGTTCATTGGGTTACCAGCAGGCCAAACATAGCCTCTTGCCTATACCAGATTTTGATGTCAGAACAGCCAACCTGGCCCAAAACCCCAACTATTAAAAGGGTTCCTAACAATTTTTTGAACAATTCAACTTTTTACTATGCGAAAGTTAATTGATAGATACGTTCCTATATATCTCATTGGCATGTCACTATGTATGCTCCTTTTTGTTTCCTGTAAATATGATGAAAGAGACCTGGGTCCCAAACCCCTGGCTTCTTTTACAGTTACACCCGTTGCGGGACAAACCAATAAATATTTACTCACCAGCACTTCCCAGAATGCTTTTCGTTATGACTGGGATAAAGCCAATGGGTCTGGGTATGTAAAAGGCAAGGAAGTTGATACGGTTTATTTTCCGGACCGTGGTACGTATACAATAAAACTCTTTGTTTTTGGTCATAGCGGGATAGACAGTGCGCAACAGGATATCAATGTAGTCAACGATGACCCGGCAGCCTTGACTCCCTTCAAAATTTTAACCAATAACAGCAGTCGTAAATGGAAGCTTGCACCCGAAGCAGGAGCTTTATGGATCGGCCCCGATCCCAATACAACCTGGTGGCAGAATGGAGCCGCCGAAGTAAGTTCCAGGGCATGTTTATTCAACGATGAATACACATTTGTAAAGGCTGGTTCTGTAGTTAACTACGACAGCAAGGGCGATTTTTATGTAGACGAGGAAGCCGGTAATCCCCATCCTTCAGGAATGCCCGCCGTGGGTTGTTATGCCAACAACGACATCCCCTCGCAATTCCAGGCCTGGGCCAATAGCGGAAGTTTTAGTTTCGAAGTTATCGGTAATAATAAGTTAAAGCTGAATGGCACTGGAATTCATATGGGTTTATACAAGGCCGGAACACCACCCGATGCCGCCTTGCCGGCACCTGCATCCAGTGTAACCTATGACATAGTTTCCATCACTGCCAGCCGGCTGGTATTGAAATTGGACTATGGATGGGGTGCCTGGCGGTTCACCTATGTTTCTCTATAAGTTTAGCATATGCAGTTTCTCAAGCAAGCAGAGGGTGGACGTATTTACTTTTCAAGGTTGAATATTTTCCACCCTTTTTATAAACCAGTAAGAATGGTCAGAACAAAAAAGATGAGGATGCTGATTTATTGCCTTTTAGCAATACTTTCCCTGCATTGTGGTAAGGGTGGCGATTCCGCCGATGCGCCTTTACCGAAAGTGAGTATTAATGATATAAGTTTGCCGGAAGGCAATAGCGGCAGCACGAATTTTGGATTTACCATCTCGCTAAACCGAACTTACCCCGGTATTGTTACTGTAACCTATTCTACTGCCGAAGGGTTAGCCAAAGCAGGGGAAGACTTTACTTCCGTTAGCAACCAGCAACTGACCTTTCAGCCCAATGAAACGCAAAAAACCATCAACATCCAGGTCGCTGCTGATGAAGCCCGTGAAGGGGATGATGTGTTTACAGTCATGATTACCGGGGTTACAAATGGCAGCCTGGATCGATTTATGGGAACGGGAACGATTCTCAATGACGATACAAAGGTTTTATTTTCCAATACCGGTTATGATACACCCGGCAATTATGCTGGTTATACACTGGCCTGGGCTGAAGAGTTCAACAACAGTTCACTGGATGCAGGTTCCTGGACAGTAGAAACAGGTGATGGTTGTCCCAACTTATGCGGTTGGGGTAATAATGAACTCGAATACTATACGGACCGCCCTGACAATATTTTTTTCCAGGATGGTAAATTGCTGATCGAGGCAAAAAAAGAAAGTTTTGGCGGCAAAAATTATACGTCTTCCAAGCTGGTTTCCAGAGGTAAAAAAATATTCAAGTACGGCAGGGTGGATATCCGGGCAAAATTGCCCCGGGGCCGGGGAATCTGGCCGGCTCTCTGGATGCTGCCCCAGCAAAATGTTTTTGGCGGATGGCCTCGCAGCGGTGAAATTGATATCATGGAACTGGTGGGTCATGAGCCGGGAAAAGTATATGGCACGGTTCATTATGGGCCGGGACCGGGAAGTACACAGATTAGCCGGGGATATACCCTGGCTGGAGGAGCAGCCTTCAATGATGAGTTTCATGTTTTTTCCCTGGAATGGAAACAAGACCAGTTAAAATGGTATGTGGATGGGAATCTTTTTTCCACGGTAAACAAAACGGATATTGGCGCCGCTACCTGGCCTTTTAATGAAGATTTCTTTTTTATCATTAACCTGGCGGTGGGAGGAAACTGGCCGGGCAACCCCGATGCCAATACTTATTTTCCCCAATGGCTGATCGTGGATTACGTGAGGGTATACCAATAAAATTTCCTCATTCAAACCGCGAGGAGCTTCTTCAGCCTTACAAGCAAATCCAGTTCGGAAGCGTTGATCTTGCGGGCACTTTCGGCAATATGACGGGCGCTATTAAAAATGCGCTTGCGGGTATGATCGTCAAAATAAGCAGGATTGTCTTCGAAATATTTTACGAATGACTCAAAAGCTATTCCTGCATTCTCATCCATGTCTTCCAATGTGTCAAATTCATACTCGATCACATAAGCGCGATCCGAACCAAAACGGTCCGTACTACTTTCAAAATGTTTCCATCCGTATTGCACTTCGTCATGCAAAATTTTTTTCTCTTCCGGCCTGATCTTCCTGTCGGCCGCAGCAATCGCATAAAATAAATTGCCCAATTCGGTATAAAATTCTGTAGAGTGTAACATAACCAAATTTATCTATCTCTGTCAATACTATAACTGATTTATGTCAGTTTCTCCGTTGTTTTGCATCAAGCAGTTTGTCCTGCCGGGGGCTTATATATCCCTTATGATCCGGGTTATATGCGTGGTCGATTCAGCAATATGATCCGGTTGGTAAAACCAGTGAAGGGCGGCTACGGGTTGTTCATATAGGGCTGCAATGCTGACAATTTTCTTTTTGCCGAAATAATGATTGGCATTAATAGCACAGTGCGCATCAGTTTCATGGTCCCCGATATAAACAATGGGTCCCTCTGCTTCAAGCAGACCAAGTTGGGAAATGCATTTTACAAGAGCCGCCGGATCGGGTTTTTGCCGGCTGAATGCCACTTCTTCATAACCAATTATCCCGCTGAAAAAATGGTCGAGTTGATTTTCAACCAGTGAACGCCTGATATTTGCTGCTGAATTCAATGAAACAATCCCCTGGGGACAATGTCTTCCCAATTCAGCAATTGTTGCATGCAGACCTTCGAAAAAGAGAACGTTACTGGTATTTTTCAGCTGGTAATGGGTCCAGCGTGTTCCCGCATAATCCGTTTGTTTTTCATCCATCCCGAATTCACGGCCATAAAGATCTCTCCAGTTTACCGAAGCCGCATTAGCCCTTTCATAATTTTCAATGGTTGCCAGTGCGGGGAATTCTTCAAATGATTTATGCAAAACCTCCCAAACAATTTCCCTGGTAACAGCGAGGTTTTTTTGCCTGGTATCAACCAGGGTGCCGTCATAATCCCAGATAACCGCTGCTACGTTCATTCTATCCTTTTAGCAGGTTTAAAACGTATAAAACTCATGGCTAATTTAAGAACCTGGCAGCTTTTTTCAATCCACAGTTTCCCCACAGAAACCGTGAACGACTTACGGCAAGCAGCTTTCTTCCTAACTTGCGGTCATGCAACAATACCATGACCTGCTCCGGCATATACTGGAGAAAGGGGTTCAGAAAAGCGATCGTACCGGAACGGGAACCCTGAGCTGTTTTGGTTACCAGATGCGGTTTGACCTGCAAAAAGGATTCCCCCTGGTGACAACCAAGAAAGTGCACCTGAAAAGCATTATTTATGAATTGCTCTGGTTTTTACGGGGTGAAACCAATATCGCTTACCTCAAGGAGAATGGTGTCAGCATCTGGGATGAATGGGCAGACGATAATGGTGAATTGGGTCCTGTGTATGGAAAACAGTGGCGAAGCTGGGAAGGCAAGGGTGGAAAAACAGTAGACCAGGTCAGTGAACTGATAGGGCAATTGAAAATAAACCCGGATAGCCGTCGCCTGATAGTAAATGCCTGGAATGTGGCCGAGCTGCCGGAAATGGCGCTGATGCCCTGCCATACCATGTTTCAATTTTATACGGCTCCTATACAAGGGGATAAAGAAGGGCGAAGAACATTATCCTGTCAGCTATACCAGCGCTCTGCCGATGTTTTCCTGGGTGTACCCTTTAATATTGCTTCTTATGCCCTGCTAACGATGATGATTGCCCAGTCCTGTGGTATGGAGCCGGGCGAGTTTATCCATACATTCGGGGATGTACATATCTATAATAATCACCGGGAGCAGGTCAATCTTCAATTGAGCCGTTCACCTTATCCTTTACCTGAGATGAAATTGAATCCTGCAGTAAATAATATTTTTGATTTCAAGTTCGGGGATTTCACACTGGTTAATTACCAGTCCCACCCGCCGATCAAAGCACCGGTTGCGGTGTGAAGAAGAAGATAGAATAAGAAATAATTAATAATAAATAAGGAATAAAGAAGGGAAATGAACGCTGTTTTTGGGAGAATTCCCGGCTATAGAGTAGAAAAAAAGCCAATAGAATGTTGAAGAAAAAGACGTTTTGCAAATAGGATTTGGAGAAGGAACTGTAAATTGATTAGAAGAAAGTTCCGGCATGGAAAAAAAACGACAAAAGTTTGACCTGGAAGAAAGACTGGTTGTTTTTGCTTGTGGCTGTCTTGACGTTTGCGATTTATTGCCCAATACGAAAGCCGGCTAAAACCTGGGTTGCCCGTTATCGAAAAGCGGAACAGCAGCTGCGCTGGTATATGGCGAAGCCCAGGCTGCAGAGTCGCCGGCAGATTTTGTTCATAAGATGAAAGTTGTTTTAAAGGAAATCAGGGAAACCCGCATCAACCTGTTGATCATAATAAGAAAACCGGTAATTGTAAATGAAAAAGTGGATCGGGCATTAAATGAAGCAAACCAATTAATGGCAATCTTTTTGACAAGTATTGCGACGGCTAAATCAAACAATCGCCTAAAGTAATAATTTTACTTCCTTATTAATTATTTCTTATTTCTCATTTCTGATTTCATAATATGATTCTTTCTTTCGTCGTTGCAGCAGCCACCAACAATGGCATCGGTAAAAACGGGGTGATGCCCTGGCATTTACCCAATGACATGAAACATTTTAAAAATATCACCTGGGGGCTGCCGGTGGTGATGGGACGTAAAACTTTTGAATCGCTGGGTAAACCATTGAATGGAAGGAAAAACATCGTTATCACCCGCCAGGAAGGTTGGCAGGCAGCGGGAACCGTAGCGGTAAAAACAATCGAAGACGCCTTATTTGTTGCCAGGGAAACGGATGCAAAGGAAATCATGGTCATTGGTGGCGGTGAAATCTATAAAACACTTTTTGATAAAGCCCACCGGATCTACCTCACACGTGTGGAAGCTTCACCCGAGGCCGACACTTATTTTCCTTCCATCGATCCCAAAAAATGGAAGCTGGTCAGTCAAAAAAATTATGAGGCGGATGAAAAAAATGCTTATAATCATTCCTTCCAGATTTGGGAAAAAATTTAGCCGGCGGCCCGCGTTTAAGTAAATGTTCCGCAAACCCGGAAAAGATGTATTCTGCTTCACAACTTGCCTTCAAATATTTACGGTATTACCTGGCTGCCGCAAACGGCAGGGGCCATGGCATACATTCTCCTTTTGTATTTGATTTTATCACTAAAATCCTGAATGATAAAAAAATCTATGATGCCTATCACCGGGTTGAAAAGTTGCGGTGGCAATTAAAAAGGGACCAGGAGATGTTGATCATCGAAGACCTGGGAGCTGGTTCTTCATCAACAAAAACTGGGCAGCGAACTGTTGCTTCCCTCGCAAAGCATGCGGCTAAACCACGCAAACTGGGACAGCTTTTATACCGGATGGTGAAGTATTATCGGCCCATGAAAATCCTGGAACTGGGAACTTCCCTGGGCATTAGCAGTTCTTACCTGGCATTAGCCAATCCCGCGGCCCGCCTGGTAACAATAGAAGGTGCTGCTGCAGTGGCGGCCAAAGCAAAAACATCATTTGAAAATTTGGGCCTGGCAAATATCGAGCTGGTAAGGGGAAGTTTTGATGATACGCTTCCACTTGTTTTAAAGGGACTTGGTGCTGTTGATTTTGTTTTTATTGATGGCAATCACCGCTATGAGCCAACGCTTCGTTATTTTGAAGAGCTGCTACCTTATACCCATGATCAATCTATTCTTGTCTTTGATGATATACACTGGAGCGGGGAAATGGAGTTGGCCTGGCAAGATATTAAGAAGAATCCCTCGGTCCGGTGTTCGGTGGACCTGTTCTTTATAGGGATCGTTTTTTTTCGAAAGGAATTTTTGGAAAAACAGGATTTCATCATCCGGTACTAATCAATACGATTCCGGCCAATTGAGCCGGCCATGACCTGTTTATGAGCAACCGGAACAAGTGCTCGTTATAAGGGGAAAGGTAGACGAATGAACCAACTTATGATTCATGCCCGACTCAAAAATTTCATTATCTTGAAGCCCTCAATGAACATTAACGAAAATTATGACGATAGGTCTGCTTAAGGAACCTGCCCATGAAACCCGGGTCTCATTGATTGCCGAAGCGGTGGCCACGCTTACCAAAAAGGGGATCAGTGTTTTAGTAGAGCATGGTGCCGGGGATAAGGCTTTCTGCAGCGATGCCGATTATGAAAAGGCCGGCGCGGTGCTGAAATCCCGGAATGAAATACTGGAATCTTCTGAAATTGTATTGAGTATTCATAGCCCCACACCAGCTGACATCAGTAAACTGAAGTCGGCCGTACTTATCGGGGTCTACCAACCCTTATACAATCCCACCCAAATGGAGGAATGGGCAGCCAGGGGTATTACTGTTTTTTCACTGGATATGCTGCCCCGCACTACACGCGCACAGGCCATGGATGTGTTGAGTTCCCAGGCTAATATTGCGGGGTATAAAGCCGTGCTCACTGCGGCCAATATCTATTCCCGCTATTTTCCTATGTTCATGACGGCAGCCGGCAGCATTGCCCCGGCCAAAGTCTTGATTTTAGGAGCCGGTGTGGCCGGGTTGCAGGCCATTGCAACGGCCCGGAGGCTGGGTGCAATCGTGGAGGTATTTGATACCCGGCCTGCGGTAAAAGAAGAAGTGATCAGTTTAGGAGCCAAATTCGTGCAGGTGGAAGGTGCCGCAGATGCCAGTAAAGCCGGGGGATACGCCGTGGAGCAAAGCGCCGAATTTCAAGAACGTCAAAAAGCCAGGATTGCCGAGAGCATAGCCAAGGCTGATATCGTTATTACCACTGCACAGATTCCCGGGAAAAAAGCGCCCATCCTG
>DASUMO010000562.1:0-19794 GCA_036277695.1 Chitinophagaceae bacterium | reverse complement strand
GAACCAGCATGCGAAAACTGATCCTGGGCCTCGCCGTTAGTTTGGATGGATTTATTGAAGGTCCCAATGGTGAATACGATTGGTGTTTTACGGACCAGGACTATGGTTTATCTGAATTCTTCAAACGAATTGACGCCCTTTTCATGGGCAGGAAAACCTACGAGCTGACCCAGGCCATGGAGGACACTGCGCCCAGCGGCTTTCCCAAACTGCAGGAATATATCTTCTCCACCACACTTGATAAAGTAAAAGAAGGTGCGATTGTAATCAATGGTGATATAAAATCGCAGGTGGAAAAAATCAAAAAGGAAAAAGGAAAAGATATCTGGCTTTTTGGTGGGGCGGGGTTGACAACCTCACTGATGAACCTGGGATTGATAGACGAACTTTCCTTAGCAGTTCATCCTATCCTGCTGGGCAGCGGCAAACCATTATTCACGAATATCAGAGACAGGATCAAACTTACACTCCTGGATTCAAAAAGCTATTCAACGGGACTTGTTACATTGAATTATTCTTTGGATAATTAAAATTGGGCTGCCTGCCGCTACTTCATTAAAGAAGCCATGATGAATAAAATAAAACTGCTTTTAACTTTATTGCTGTTTTTAAACAAAGGGATGATGGCCCAGGTCCCGGTTAGCCAGGAACCCATGCACCGCCCTGTTTTCCAAAATAAATATGTCAGGATACTCGACGTATTGGTGCCACCTCATGATACTACTCAATTCCATATTCATTCAATACCATCCTTTTTTCTGACAATTTCGGGTAATGCTATTGCCTCCCAGGTTAAAGGAGGGGAATGGGTCAAAGAACAAATGGTACCCGGAAATTCCTGGTATCGTTCTTTTTCACCCGACAGCCTTGTACACAGGGTAGCCAACCTGGAATCAGCCCCCTTCCATGTATTCGATATTGAACTTCTTTCAGCTTATGACAGTAGCAATTTGACTGTGATCCAGCCTTTGCCATTTCCTGTACAGTATGACAATGAAAAAGCGATCGTCTGCCGCTTAAGTAATATTGATAAGCCAGTACCTGTTAAATCATCGCAGCCTGCTATAGCTATTGTAGTGAAGGGAGATCATTTGAGATTTACTGATACCGGCACAAATCAAACCAAAACCTTACTGTCCGGGCAATACCTCTATATTGAACCCGGAACTTCGTTTTATATTGCTGCCAGTGAGAAAAAAGAGGCAATGGTCATGCTTTTTCAAATCAAATAAAAACTAGCATGCCCCTATCAAGGTAATAACGTCAACGAAGCTGATAACATGATCCAGCCAATCGAATTGAAAAAAGAACTGCCTATGCAGGTAGCCAATGGGGTGATGAGCACGACGACGAAAGTCTGGGATATCCTGGTTGCAAGTAAGAAGGGAGACGTTGAATCGGTAAGAAAAATGGTTGATGACTGCCCGGAACTGATCTACGCGCAGTATAACTATACTCCCCCGGTTTATTTCGCCGTTCGGGAAAACCACGAACCACTGGTAAAATTCTTGTTGGGCCGGGGTGCACTGGATCACACTTATATAACTTATCCCTTCAAAGAATCATTGCTGCAGGTAGCGGAAGACAGGGGTTATCAAAATATTGTAAGCCTGTTACAACAGTACCTGGCTGATCCTGATCAATGCAAATACAAAGGAGATAACGGGGAAATAAACTATAACAGGAGTCAACTGGAAAATGAATTTGAAACGGCAGTTGACAGGGGCGATTTAGCCGAAACAGAAAAAATAATAAAGCAAGCTCCCGAAGTACTGAAAGAGTTGACATATTTCTGGGGTGAAGGTATCCTGATGATGCCGGCAAAGGATAAAAAATTTGAACTGATAAACCTGCTGCAATCTTTTGGCGCCAGGGTGCCCGATATTTCCAAATGGTGCCAGTTCTATTATTTCAAGCACTATGACATGGCCGCTTTTCTATTAGAAAAGGGGATGAACCCTGATCACATGAGCTGGCATCATGTTACCCTATTACACGATATGGCGCAGAAAGGAGATATACAAAAAGCATCCTTGCTTATTAAATATGGCGCCGATATTAACCCTGTGGATGAAGAATACAAATCAACTCCCCTGGGATTGGCAGCCAAATGGGGAAATACTGAAATGGTTCAATACTTGCTGGAACAGGGAGCTGACCCGGACAAAGCCGCGGCAACCTGGGCCAGTCCCCTGGCATGGGCCAGGAAAAAAGGCCATGCGGATATTAAAAATATACTTACCCAAGCGGGTGCGCATGAATAAATAAGAGCAGGCATAAGTTTAGAATGCGGCCAGCAGCATGATCCTGAAACGCTGAAATAAATAATTTAAATTTGAAGGCCAAAGTTGATGGCTAAAAATGAAGATGAATGAACGATTGGGCCGGCTCAACAAAAAAATCTTCGATGATACGCTGCATTCGCACAAATTCAGGTAATGCCGATTTTCAAGAACTGGTAACTGCGCTGGATAAAGATTTAAAGGTCCGCGACGGGGAAGAACATTCCTTTTATTCCCGGTTCAATAGCATTGACAATATTCAATACGCGGTACTGGCTTACGAAAATGATATTCCGGCAGGATGCGGCGCAATCAAGGAATTCTCCCCCGGTACCATGGAAGTAAAAAGAATGTACGTCCCGCCGGCTTACCGCGGAAAAGGTATCGCCACAGCTGTACTCCTGGAACTTGAAACCTGGGCCCGGGAACTGGGTATTACCCGGCTTATCCTGGAAACGGGGAAAAGGCAACCTGAAGCCATCGGGCTTTATGTAAAAAATGGTTATGCACTTATTCCCAACTTCGGGCAGTATGAAAATGTTGAAAACAGTCTTTGTTTTGAAAAAATATTATCCCCTCAATACGCTTAAACAGCAGTTATGAAATCAACTATTTCAACCAGTATTGACGAGTATATTGCCGGCTTTCCAAAGGAAATCCAGAAAATACTGGAAGAGGTCCGGGCAACCATTAAAAAAGCTGCCCCCACAGCCGGGGAAACGATCAAATATGCCATTCCCACGTTTACGCTGAACGGTAACCTGGTACATTTCGCCGCTTTCAAAAATCATATTGGCTTTTACCCTGCCCCCTCCGGGATTGAGGCCTTCAGGAAGGAACTTTCGGTTTATAAAGGCGCTAAAGGTTCCATCCAGTTTCCCATTGATCAACCCATGCCGCTGGACCTGATCAGCCGGATCGTAAAATTCCGGGTTAAAGAAAACAGCAGCAAGGAGAAATAGAGTTAGCCTTCGCGAGATATAAAGCAAACCTGTATTATAGCGCAAGTTTCGGGTTGCAGACCTTAGCTTATGCAGCGAGATTTGTATCTTAAATGAATACAAACATGTATAACCAGGAACATATCAATTACCAGCGGATTGAAGCGGCTATCCATTATCTTCACGAGCATTTCAAAGAACAACCTGAACTCCATGAAGTGGCGGAAAAAATAAACCTGAGCCCTTTTCATTTCCAACGGCTTTTTACCGAATGGGCCGGAACCAGTCCCAAAAAATTTCTACAATATATCAGTATTGAGTATGCAAAAAAACTACTGAAGGAAAACCAGGCGAGTTTATTTGATACGGCTTTTGAAACCGGGCTTTCGGGTACCAGCCGCCTGCATGACCTGTTCATCAATATTGAAGGAATGACGCCGGCCGAATACAAGAACGGGGGAAGGGATCTCCGGATCAATTATAGTTTCGCTGAAAGCCCATTCGGTAACCTGGTTGTGGCTTCGACGCAAAAAGGTATCTGTCATATGGCTTTTTATGAAACCGAAGAAAAGGGGTTGCTGGCATTGAAAAATGAATTTCCGAATGCTGAATTTTATCAAAAACTGGATATGATACAGCAAAACGCCCTGTTTATTTTTCAAAATGACTGGAGCAAACTCCAGGAAATCAAATTGCATTTAAAAGGATCTCCCTTCCAGTTAAAAGTTTGGGAAACTTTATTGAAAATTCCCATGGGCCAGCTTAGCTCTTATGGAACCATCGCAAAACAAATCGGGCAGCCTCTTGCTTCAAGAGCTGTGGGCACAGCCATTGGCAATAACCCGGTGGCATTCCTGATCCCCTGTCACCGGGTCATTCAATCCACCGGCAATTTTGGGGATTACCGGTGGGGACCACACCGCAAAACGGCTATTATAGGATGGGAAGGAGTTAAGACCAGTCATTCGAACACGAAACGGGAAGAAAATCCAGGAGAATGACCAGGCATATTGCTATAAGCGAAGAGCTTTTACGCCAATTGATCAGGAACAGAGAAATCAATTGGGCCGGTAACCGGGTGTTGAAGATTTACGGAACCCTGCGCTGTGGTTCCGGCAAACGAATGAAAAAAGAAAACCGGGTGTTTTTTAAATCAACTACCGAAGCTGTTGGAGCAGGATTCCGTCCCTGCGGGCATTGCCTGCCTGCTGAATACCGGAAATGGAAAAAAGAAGACGGGAACCACATACTTTAAATCACGATTAGTATTTATCTTTCTTACCAGTTCCCGGTCACGGAATGGCCAACACCAAAAAACAACTAAGGATTTGCCGCAAAGGCCATCGCTATTACAAAAGCAGCAGTTGCCCGGTTTGCCCGGTTTGTGAAAAAGAAAAGGCGGTAACGGGTTTCCTGGCATTATTATCTGCTCCCGCCCGCCGGGCATTGGAACAAGCTGGCATCAAAACCCTGCGGAAACTTTCCACTTATACCGAAACACAGGTACTGGCATTTCACGGTATTGGTCCGACCACTATTCCAAAACTTCGCGCGGCACTGGCCGCAGCCGGATTATCGTTCCGCAAATAGAGTGGACGGGTAAAAAAGATCCATGAGAATTGAAATATTTGAATTGAACTTTCATTTATGAACACAGAGCGCCAGCAACTACTTCAATTCATTCTCTCTGTCTTTCCCATGCCCCTGCAGGCAGCGGAATCCATTGCCGGTCGTTTTACTGAAAAAACTTTTAAGCGCCAGGATCTATTACTCAGGCAGGGAAGAGTTTGCCAGGAATATTATTACCTGGAACAGGGTTATTGCCGGGCCTTTACGCATGACCTGGAAGGGAATGATGTGACGACTGCTTTTTACGGACCCGGCGAAGTTGTATGCGAATTGTTTTCATTTTTCAAACGTATTCCTTCCAAAGAAAACATACAGGCATTGGCAGATTGTAAAACCTGGTACCTGGAATTTGATGAACTGCAGGACGTTTTTCACGGCATGCCCCAGTTTCGGGAATTTGGCCGCACGATCCTGATCCATTTTTACGCCAACCTGAAAAGCCGGATGCTGGGTATGCTTCAGCAAACAGCGGAAGAACGTTATGTTCAATTATTGCAAACCAACCCGGACATATTTAAACACGCTGCCTTAAAACAGATCGCTTCCTACCTGGGAATAACCGATACTTCGCTGAGCCGGATTCGCAAAGAATTTGCTAAAAACAATTTGATCTGAAGAACTTGCCAAATGACAAGTGGAAACAGCTGCTTCCATTTCTTTCTTTGTGTGGTAAAAAACATTAGCCATGGAACAACTACCAATTTTCATCAGCATCGTCTTCGGGTTAATCACATTTATCACGCTGTATATTTTTTATATAGCCACCCGCCGTTCAAAAACCGTATTATGGGTTCTATTAGCCTGGATGGGTTTGCAGGCTTTGATTAGCCAATCCGGTTTCTATTTGATAACCAACACCCTTCCTCCCCGGTTCTTACTGGCCATCGGTCTGCCTCTCCTGGCCATTTTTTTGTTGTTTAACACAACAGGCGGCCGTCGATTTATTGATAAACTGGACAGGCAGTTCCTTACCCTATTGCATATAGTCAGGATCCCGGTGGAACTGGTCTTGCTCTTTCTTTTCATTTATAAAACGATTCCCGGTATCATGACCTTTGAAGGAAGGAATTTTGATATCCTCTCCGGTATTTCCGCCATACTAATCTGGTATTTAATGTATGTGAAGAAGCGATACAACAAAACAATTTTGCTTTGGTGGAATATCCTATGTCTTGCGTTACTTGTCAATATCGTAACCATTGCAGTCTTGGCAGCCCCGTTCATTTTTCAACAATTGGCTTTCGGGCAACCCAATATCGCGGTGTTTTATTTTCCCTTTATCTGGCTGCCTTCCTTGATTGTACCCCTGGTATTATTATCCCACCTGGCATCCATCCGCCAAATACTAAAAGAAAAACGGGAATCGGAAAACCGGATAACTGTCCCGATGGTACAATCATAAACAGATATAATTTTTGGTGCAATTCTTGAAATAGGCCCGGTATGAAGTATATCATTCTTTTACCGGGCTTACTATTAACGGGCATATTGTGGAGCAGTTGCAACAATGATCAGCAACCCACCGAACCCTCAACCCCGGCAAGGGAAATTCAAGAAGATCCAGTGAACGAACAACCCGCGACCGATTACCTGATTCTGCCGGGAAAACAAGTGGGAGCAATACTGCCGGACGCAAGTGAGTCAGCGCTTAAAAAAATTTATGGCAACACGCAAGTTAAAACCGAAACCCGTGATGCTGGTGAGGGGACCCTATTACCCACCACGTTGATTTTCCCCGAAGATGCAAATGAAGCGGCAATTATATGGAAAGATGCAGCTGGATTAAAAAATCCCGAAAGGATCAGTATCCGGGGAACTCAGTCTAACTGGACTATAGATAATAAAATCAGGATGGGTACCAGTCTCCAAAACCTGGAACAACTGAATAAGAAACCCTTTTCAATTACCGGATGTTGTTTTGACGCTCCTTATACAATCGTGGATTGGAATGGTGGTGAGTTAAATTATATGAAAGAGAGTGGGATCATACTCCGTTTACGACCGGAAAACGAATCGGCAGCACTCAAGAAAAAGATCATAGGTGATAAAAGTTACCCGGTCACAGATTCATTAATTCAAAATGCCGGCATGAAAGTCTCTGAAATGATCATTCGCTTTCCCGGGGATTAATCTTTATTTTTTCCTACTGAATATTTTCAATAATACCGGCAATACCCTGGCCTCCGCCCACACAGGCCGTGATCATCCCGTACTTTTTATTCAGCCGCTTCATATCATGAAGATTCTGGATAGTCAGCTTAGCCCCGGTACAACCCAATGGATGACCCAAAGCAATGGCACCCCCGTTTATATTCACTTTTTGAGGATCCAGTCCCGCTTCCCGGATCACCGCGAGGGATTGGGAGGCGAAGGCCTCATTTAATTCCACCAGATCAATATCGGCGAGGTTCAGGTTAACCTGTTTTAAGAGTTTGGGGATAGCCGCCACGGGACCTATGCCCATGATACGCGGGTGCACACCTGCAACGGCAGAACCTACCAGGCGGCCTATGGGTTTTAATCCCAGTTCATTGATCATTTTTTCACTCATCACGATTACGAAGGCAGCCCCGTCCGAGGTTTGAGAAGAATTACCGGCTGTCACGCATCCGCCTGCCGCAAAGGCCGGCTTTAATTTCGCCAGCGCTTCCATAGAAGTATCGGCCCGAGGACCTTCATCGGTATCAACTGTATAATTTCTTTTCTGTTTTTTTCCTTTTGTATCCAGGTATACTTCCTCGACGGTAATGGGCAGGATGCCAGGTTTAAAATAACCCTGTTGGATAGCCGCTATAGCTTTCTGGTGAGATTGGTACGAAAATTCATCCTGGGCCTCGCGGCTGATCGAATACTCTTTGGCAACCGCTTCAGCCGTTAATCCCATACTTAAATAATAATCGGGTTCATCTTTGGCGATCGAATAGGCTGGTACTGTTTTCCAGCCCGCAGTAGGAACCAAACTCATGCTTTCTGTACCGCCTGCCACAATACAATCGGCCATCCCCATCCGGATCTTGGCGGTAGCGATGGCGATCGTTTCTAAACCCGAAGCACAATAACGGTTTACCGTCATACCCGGAACATCAAAACCCAGGGCACGGGCAGCAATGATACGCCCTACCTGTAAACCCTGTTCTGCCTCCGGAACTGCGTTTCCTACGATTACATCATCCACCCTGCCGGGCTCCAGTTGCGGAACAGATCCCAATAATCCTTTGATCACTTCGACGGCGAGATCATCAGGACGTGTAAACCGGAACCCGCCTTTTTTTGCTTTCCCAACGGCGGTCCGGTAACCAGCGACAATATATGCTTCCTGCATGGATTTAATTTAATGTTCATAATTCACAGTCCATAAATCAAGAGAAGAAATGGGCTATGTTCAACAAGAAGTTGTTTATGCAACTTTCCTGTTCAAAACTAAGATTACTGTAATTATTAACCAAAATTGCCTGGTAAAAGTTCAGTTATCTTCGCGGCTGCATGTATAAATTCATTCGAAAAATCCTGTTTTGGTTTCCACCCGAAGCGGTTCATTATTTCTCTATGAACTTGTTAAAGCTGTTTTGCAGCCTTGGCGGCGCACCCCTGCTTAACTATTTTTTCAAAGCCCCGCCGGGTGATCAGGATTGGGCTATAGGGGGACTGAAATGCAAAAATGCAGTAGGTCTGGGAGCAGGTTTTGATAAAAATGCAAAATACCTCCGCGAGTTGCAGGCCCTGGGCTTTGGATTCATTGAAATAGGAACCGTGACCCCGCTTCCCCAACAGGGTAATGCCAGGCCAAGACTATTCCGCTTACCTGCAGACGAAGCATTGATAAACCGGATGGGATTCAACAATGACGGAGTTAAAGTCATCGCTCAAAGGTTAAAACAATGGTCGCTAAAGAATTTACAGAAACCAAAGTCCTATTCACTCACCACTCACCACTCACGTTTGATCGTCGGCGGGAATATTGGAAAGAATAAAACAACTCCCAACGAAGAGGCCTGGAAAGATTATGAAACCTGTTTTAAAGAACTACATCCTTATGTGGATTACTTCGTCGTAAATGTCAGTTCACCGAATACTCCTGGACTAAGGGAATTACAGGAAAAGGAATCGCTGCGGAGGATACTGATGCATTTACAAATGATTAATAACGGGAAGGCGGTTGCTAAACCGATATTCCTGAAAATTGCCCCTGATCTTTCCCGGGAACAAATAGACGATGTGGTTGAGCTGGCGATGGAAATACAACTGGATGGTCTGGTAGCCACCAATACCACGATCAACCGCCGGGACCTGCAAACACATCCACAGGAACTGGAAAAAATAGGTGCAGGAGGGTTAAGCGGCAAGCCTCTCAGGGTCCGCAGCACCGAAATAGTAAAATATATTGCCGATAAAACAGGCGGGCAGCTACCCGTTATTGCTTCAGGCGGTATATTCAACGGTGCTGATGCCAGGGAGAAAATGGATGCAGGCGCCTGCCTGGTGCAGGTTTGGACGGGATTTATTTATGAAGGTCCCGCTATTGTAAAAAATATCATGAATTATTTAATCCAGTTTCCAAACCGCTGATATTTATTAGATAAGACCAGGTCAACCAGACTCTTTTCAAATTTTCATCGTATATGGAACATCTTTTTACCAGCGAAAGTCTAATTAGTTTTTTCATCCTCGTGGTTCTCGAGGTTGTATTAGGTATTGACAATGTCATCTTCGTCAGTATTATTATGAACCGCCTCAAGGGATTGAACCAACAAAAGAAAGCCCGCAGGTTCTGGATGATCACAGGTATTATTATGCGCAGCCTGATGCTGCTGGGCTTGGGTTGGTTGCTGGCCCAGAAAGGAAAAGCAGTCTTTACCATTGGGGGAAAAGGTTTTGACCTGGCCAGTTTAGTCATGCTGGCAGGAGGTCTGTTCCTGATCTATAAATCGGTGATGGAGATCCACCATAAACTGGAAGGGGAAGATCCGAATGAGGCGCTGAGGAATAAGAAGCCCTTATCCCTGGGCCAGGCCATTGGCCAAATCATGCTGATCGATGCCGTGTTTTCATTCGATAGTATTATTACCGCGGGAGGTACTGCCAAATACGTGGAGATCATGATCGCGGCAGTCGTGATTGCCATGACCATTATGTTTTTATTTAGCCCCAGGATCTCATCATTTATTCATAAACACCCCACCCTGAAAATGCTGGCGCTTTCTTTCCTGGTCATGATCGGGCTTAGCCTGATTATTGAAGGATGGAATGCCGAAGCAGCCCACCAGCTGCACCTGAAAAACTATATCTATTTCGGGATGGCATTTTCTTTTATTGTTGAGATCCTGAACATGACCATGCGTAAGAGGATAGCTAAACGCAGACCCCATCTTGTGGAACTCAACGAACCGCAGCTGGAAAAAGCGGATCCCGGTTATTCGGATATGGCCAAATAAAAGCCGGATCCCTTCCTTGTTAAATGCCAAGCAGCGTGGCGGCCACCACCCCTGCAGTTTCTGTCCGCAAACGCGTTCTTCCCAGGCTTACAGGGACGAACTTGTGAGCAAGTGACAACTGGATCTCAGCGGAACTAAAATCACCTTCAGGGCCAATTAACAGTATGGTTGATTGTTTTATTGGCTGGTAAGTTGACAAGGGAAGTTTATGATCCGTCTCTTCACAATGAGCTATGAATTTATTTTCCCAGCCCGGGATTTCGCTCAGCCTGAATAATAATGCAAAGGGCAAAGGCTGATGCAATACGGGTAACCATACCTGCTGCGATTGAAGCATTGCGCTGATACAGATCTGTTGCAGCCTCTCATAGCGGAATTTTTCTTTTACCGTGTGTTCGCAAAGCAGGGGAATGATTTCCGTAATCCCGATTTCGGTAGCCTTTTCCAGGAACCATTCAAACCGGTTGGTATTTTTCAGGAGAGAGATACCGATTGAAATCTTATGCGGAGAAGCAGCCGTGAATACTGAATCTTCCACCTCTACCTGGCAATGTTTTTTATGATCGTCGGTAATGTGGGTAGTAAGCAGGTTGCCTTTCCCATCCGCCAGGTGCAGCTTGTCGCCCTTTTTCATTCTCAACACCTGTATCATATGCCGGCTGGTATCCTCGTGCAGCGTGATCGTTTTTTGTCCCGCAGTATATTCGTTGATATAGAAAAAAGGAAGCTCCATAGTCATTAACAAAAAAGCCCCTCGAAATTAAGGAGCTATTGTTAGCTAATTCGTTTTTACTCAGAAGGGGGAATCATCGTCATCCTTGATATCATTCATCCGGCTGCCAGTCTGGATATAGAGTTTTTCGCCACCGCCGCTGTCTTCCACCGGTCGCCAGCCGCCACCCGGTAAGCCGATACTACTATAAGGATCCTCATCCCAGTTGGTAAATTTCTGGATATGCAAGAGGGCTTTGAGTTTTACCGTTTCCAGGGACCCATTCCGGTGCTTGGCGATCTTCACTTCGGTCAGTCCTTTGATATTTTCTCCTTCGGCACTTGTGGTTACATCATAATATTCCGGCCGGTACAGGAACATGACCATATCAGCATCCTGCTCAATGGCTCCCGATTCACGCAGGTCGCTCAGCTGAGGGATCCGGCTCCCTTCCTTGGCGCCTCTTTGTTCAACCGCACGGCTTAACTGGGAAAGAGCAATTATGGGAACATTCAATTCTTTGGCCAGCCCTTTCAGGTTCCTGGAAATATTACTGATCTCCTGTTCGCGGTTGGCGCTGCGGTTTTCACCGGTGCCGCTCATGAGCTGGAGATAATCAATAATGATCATCCCGATACTATGTTTATTCTTCAACCGGCGGCATTTGGCACGAAGCTCAAAAATGTTCAGCGCCGGGGTATCGTCGATAAATAAAGGAGCCTGGGCCAGGCGTTGTATACCCCGGGCATAAAGCTGCTTCATCTCATGTTCTTCGAGTTTACCGCGGGCTATTTTTTCCAGCCAGATCTCGCTCTCCGCGGATAAGATACGTTGGACCAATTGCCCTGCACTCATTTCCAGTGAAAATAACGCTACGGGTGTAGGTTTGCTTGGGTGCATGACGGCATTTCTTGCCAGGTTCAGGGCAAAAGCAGTTTTACCAACTGCCGGCCTGGCAGCCAGGATGATCAGGTCGGTATTTTGCCAGCCATAAGTAACCCGGTCCAGTTGCGCAAATCCGCTGGGTACTCCCGTCACATCTTCATTTTTATGACGGAGATCCTCGATCCGCTGTATGGTTTTTACCAGTACTGAATCGATCGTATCAAAATTCTTACGGAGGTGATTATTGGTTATCTCAAACAACTTGCTTTCTGCATCATCGAGCAGGTCGAACACATCGGTAGAATCTTCATAGGCATCCCCGATGATCTCACCGCTGATGCGGATCAGCTCGCGCTGGATAAATTTTTGCAGGATTATACGGGCGTGGGCTTCAATATTGGCTGCCGACACCACGGCATTGGTAAGCTTGGTCACATAATAAGCACCGCCTACCATTTCCAGCTCTTCCTTGCTTTTTAATTCTTCGGCAACGGTCAGGATATCGATGGGCTGGCTTTTATTCGCCAGGCTTTGCATGGATTTGAAGATACGCTGGTGCGCTTCAACATAAAAACACTCGGGCTTCAGGATTTCGATCACGGTATCGAAAGCTGTTTTCTCCAGCATGATTGCACCCAGTACCGCTTCTTCGAGGTCTTTGGCCTGCGGTGGAAGCTTGCCATAAACCATGGTACTTAGATCCAGCTGTGTCTTTCTTCGTTGTTTGCTCCTGTCCTTGTTTAAGTTAGTAAGATCCATGTTCATCTATGCGTAAAAAATTAAACCATCAGTGTATTCACCAATGACCTAAGGGTTCGTATTCCGGCTTGTTTTAAAGAAATGGTTACTTCTTGTAAAGGAATGTTCCCGCAGTCAGGGAGCGAAAATAAATTCCAATCAGCAATACTCCTGTGATTTCAGTAAGTTTTTCTTTCTGCACCATTTTTCACCAGCCGGGACAGGGTTATCCACAAAACAGCTAAAAACCCCTGTCCAAAGGTCTTTTTCAATTTACCCTTTATTTCCCGGATCAATACCGATAAAATCAGCACAATGGTGGATAAAAATCAGTCCCCGACCTATCAACTGTTAGTGTAAAAACACAATAAAAAATTTTCCTTGCAGTTTATATGGTAGTTCTACGAAAAGACGGGCTATTTTTTATCCAGGCTTTCCCTCTTCGCCAGGACCAGCTGCTAATTCTCTTAACATTTCAAAATTAGGGTATGAAAAATTACAACTACAGCAGCCGCCCCTTGATCACCCAGGTTGAAAATAACACCACGCTTTGGATCGGTCATTTTCTGAATGACCCGGCTGATCATTTTGCCGGCCAAACCTTTCAATGCCCTGCCGCAGGTGTATTGGATAACATTCAATTATTTTCATCAGCCGTTCCCCAGCCCGGCAAATTGGAATTAACCCTCCATGAATTTGATGAAAACACCCGGAGTTGGGGACCTGCCATCGGTCAGGCTGCATTACAGGTTAATAAAACGGATGATGCACAATGGATCCGTTTTGCTATGCCGGCTATTCCTCTTGTGCAGGGCAATAATTATGGGTTTCGCCTTCAAACCCCCGATGCTATGATCGGGTTAGGTGAAGCCGCAACCGGTTTTAAGGAGCCCTTCAACGGCCAGGAATGGAAAGCAGATTCCATCAATCGCCAGGGTTTTTACTACACTTATTTTAGTCTCACCTACAAGGTTGAGTTATGTGCCTGAATGAAGCCATGAGAAACCATAAAATAAAAACCCCGCTTTTTAAGCGGGTTTTTTCATTCCTCTAATTTGATCGTTTCAGTCCCAAAACCCCAACTTATTCCAAAAAGAGCAATGAGTTTATCCGGCGCATTAAAATTCTTGCCAAAGGCGCCACGCAAGTAAAGATTATCTGCCATTTTATAGTTTAATACTCCCACCGTTCTGTTCTGATCGCCGAGTTCACCATTATTATACCTGTGTAATGCTTCCACTCCAATCGAAAATTTGTCGAGCTCCAGTGTAATTTTACCACCAATATCAAAACAAGTATTTGACTCAGCTATTCCTGTTTTCGCCAATTGGTATTTATCATAAAGGTACCTGGCCACCAGGTTCAGACCCAGGTAATGCTGGGAGTTCCCATCTCCACCAATATCCAGTGGAAGAAAAGATGATACCGTAGTCCAGGCACCATATCTCCCACTGCGCCAGGCACTATCCCCAATACCATAGTGTGCATAGGCTCCGGCAATATCCCATGAAAACAGTGGTTTGCGCTGAATAATTTTATTGATCCTTTTTAAGATTTTGTCCGTTTTTGTAAAATCAAAGTTTTTAAAAAGTTTCATTTTTAATTCGGCTTCTGGCATTTCAGGATTCCGTGCAAGTTCCGCCTGGAGTTCTTCGCTGTTATTTAATTCTTCCAAGGCTTTTGTATGCCAGTCATCAATATGGGTTGCCAGGTCAGTGGCATAATTCTTTGCGTATACCTTAAATACAGTTGTTTTGACTCCTAAGGAGACTATTTTCTGGTTGACTGCAGAGGTATCGGGTATTAAATCTTTATTGATGAACGCAACGGAAACCGAGACCAATTTCAACCCGGAAAAATGGTCCTCCCCTTTTACGATCGTTTTGTTTGCTTCCTTAGCGGTTGCAAGACCCAACAGTGAATATACGGACCGGCCGCCAGGCTTTAACCACCAATAAGGCGTAAACTGAGCGGAATAATCCTGGGGAAAACCATTGGATGAGTTTTGAAATGATTGGGCTATTCCCAACACAAATTCTTTTGGCACATGGGCATGCTGAATTACCGAAGGGCTAACATCCACCAAAACAAATGCAGGAGAATTAGGTACAGCAAGGTCTTTTAATCGCACGGTACTTCCCTGACCGCCGGCTATGGCACTTAAGATCAAGCATAAAAAACACAAATACTGTTTCATGAGTATTATGCAATTAGATCAATCGGTTTGTGAAGAAATATCCTGGTGAACTCGTCATTGACAATTTTACGGGAATCCCCAAATTTCAAATTTCCGTCTATGCCTCCTTCAAGCTGATACGTGGCGGTAGTTCTTTCAGCTTCCCTTTTTCTTTCCTCATCTGTTCCAATCAGGTCAATTCTTGTAAATACCGACAACCTTTTGCCTTCCAGTTCACTGGCCTTCCCGATTACCTTTTTTGCAATATCCCCGGTCGCATCTTTTGAGTGAGCAACCGCTTTACCGGTGTCAGTAGAAGCGACAATGAGGACAATAGCCCGGGAGGCAGCCAAACCCAGCGTGTCTATATCCACTGCCAATTTAATTGGCTGGGGTCCGATTCCAACTTTATACGTTTCCATACTAATTTGCTTATTCTATTACCCATCAGCTGACGGGTGAATATTAAAATGTTTATGCCTTTTCAAATTTCCTATAAAGTAAACCACGATACAATACCCATTAAGTAGTAGAAGGATCGCTGAAGCATAAAAAAAGGCTGCCCGGGCAGCCTTCATTATTCTCAAAAAAACTTATTATTCTCCCCAGATATTATCTTTTCCTGCCAGCCATAGATTGACCAGGTCGGTAGTCACGGATTTGGGTCTTTCCAGCGGGAAACCCAATGCCCTGTCCCAGCAAAGGCTTGACAATACGCCCAGGGCCCGGCTCACGGCAAATAATACCGTGTAAAATTCATATTCTCTCATTCCAAAATGCACCAACAGGGCACCGCTATGGGCATCCACATTGGGCCAGGGATTTTTGATCTTGCCAAGAGACTGCAAAATGGGTGGCACCGTTTCATAAATATTCCATACCGTCTGTACCAGCGGATCATCGGGCATATGTTTTTTGCCAAATTCCATTTGCGCGGTAAAGCGGGGATCGGTTTTGCGTAATACAGCATGACCATAACCGGGCACCACCTTCCCTTCACTCAAGGTCTTCTTTACATATTCACCGATCTGCTCTTTGGTTGGCAACGCGGTTTTGAGTTCTTCGCGCATGTCGAAGATCCATTTGATCACTTCCTGGTTTGCCAGCCCGTGCAGGGGTCCTGCAAGACCGTTCATGCCGGAAGCATAACTCAAATAAGGATCACTTAATGCAGAACCTACCAGGTGCGTTGTATGAGCTGATACATTGCCTCCCTCATGATCCGCATGAATAGTCATATACAGCCGCATCAGTTCCTTAAAGCGTTCGTCTTCGAATCCCATCATGTGAGCGAAATTTCCTGCCCAGTCCAATAAGCCATTAGGTTGGATATGATCGCCAAAACGATACTTACGGCGATAAATATATGATGCTACCCTGGGAAGGCGGGCAATCAGGTCCATGGAATCGTCAAATACCGCTTCCCAGTAATCTTTTTTATTCATGCCCGCAGCGTATTTCTTGGCAAACTGGGATTCGGTTTGGAGTGCCATCACCCCCACCACGAACTGGGTCATGGGGTGTGTATTCAGCGGGAGCGCTTCGATGGTATTAAAAACATGGGTGGGTACATGGCTGCGGCGTTGCCATACCGAGGTAATATGATGTACTTCATCCTCATTGGGTAGTTCACCAACCAGCATCAGGTAAAAAAGGCCTTCGGGTAATGGCTCCGATCCATCGGGTGCTTTGGGAAGTTTCTCACGCAATTCCGGTATGGTATAACCCCGGAAACGAATTCCTTCCTGGGCATCCAGCAGTGAGGTTTCGGTTACCAGTCCGGTAATCCCCCGCATACCCTGGTAAATCTGCGAGAGTTGTACTTCTCCGATCACTTTATTCCCATGTTCCTTCAGCATTTCTTTCAACTCGGCAGCGACTTTCTCGGATTTTGCTTTAAACCTGTCTTTGATAATTCCCATGATGCCTGTTTTTGAATCCGGCAAACCAATATTGCCTTAAAAATTGAGTGGGTAAAGGTAGGTAAACAGCTCCTGCACAACAAAAAAACGGGATAGATAAAAGTCATTCCTTTACCCAGTTATGAAACGAAGGATGACCCTAAAAGTTTAATAAGATTATAATGAAAACTGCATGGAGGATTTTACGGTTTGGCTGGGCCGCATGGATCATTTGGGTGTTTTCCGGTAAAGCCACCAGGCTACAAGAGCAAAGGCGATATTGGGCAACCAGGCCGCCAGCAACGGAGGGAAATTACCCTTGGTCGCAAATACCGTTGAGAAGCGGTCGGAAACAATGAATAAGGCTGCAATCGTGATCCCCAAAGCCAGGTGCATGCCGCTACCTCCACGGGTTTTGCGGCTGGCAATCACCGCACCGATCATGGTCAATAAAAAAACAGAGGCCGGGGTCGCAGTACGCCGGTACTGCTCTACTTTAAGTGTATTCAATCCTTCCGTACCTCTCGATTCTTCCTGCCGGATAAATGCGGCCAGCTGTGGAGTGGTTAGTTTGTCTTTGAGGTAATCATCTTTTCGGAGCTCGCCGGGTTTGAGACTGATATGAAGTACCATAGTATCATACCGTTTTACGGTTTCACCATTGGTCTCCACGATCCGCTCCACCACATTCCGCAATTTCCACTTCTTAATGGCCGTGTCCCAGGTTGCCGGTGAAGCCCGGAGGTTATAGACCACTTTATTGTCCCTGACCCGCTCCAGGAAAAAACTATGAGCCGACTTGGAAGCGGTATCAAAACTTTTGAAGCCTACATAAGTGCTGGAATCAATCCGGCGGTAAAAACAACGATCGCAATTCGTTTCCTGCCGGTTCTTGGTTGGATCGTTTTTATCAATATAACTGGTTTGGAAATTACTGCGGATTATATTGGCTTTCGGAATAAAATAGCGGCTGCCTACCCAAAGTAACAGTCCCAGCAATATGCCCCCAACTATATAGGGCCGCAAAAAACGGTTATAGCTGGTGCCGCTCGCCAGGATAGCAATAATCTCGGACCGTACAGCCATTTTGCTGGTGAAAAAAATTACTGCAATGAATACAAAGAGGGGGAAGAGCAGGCTCCAGATAAAGGGAACAAACCCAAAATAATATTCTTTGATGATCTTGGAAGTGCTCAAGCCTGTTTTTACAAAATCGTCGGTTTTTTCACTGCTGTCCACCGCCACGGCGATGACGGAGAATAAAACCAGGCAAAAGAAAAAAGTAACCAGGAATTTCTTTAATATGTACCAGTCGATGATCCTCATTGTTCTCAGACTGCGAAGTAACGATTTTCAACCCGAATGAAATGTGAAACTAAAGAAGCTTGTAACAACCAATTTATACGCTTGCCGGGGAACCAATGACCTGGTCCTCCCTTTTTGATACCTCATGGTTGGATACCCGGGACGCAAAGCGCGCGGAGAAGCATAAAGTACGCGAATTGTCTTAGCATCACCTTGCATGCCTGCAACTCTTAAAGGCGGGTTTGTAACAGCGGTATCATTTCATTTTTCCAACTGTAGAAATCTCCTGCACTGATTTGATAGCGGGCTTCGGCGACCAGCCAGCAATAAAAAGCCAGGTTATGAATGCTGGCAATCGTGAGTCCCAGGATTTCCTTTGATTTCATTAAATGCCGCAGGTAGGACTTACTGTAAAAATGACTGGTTTCACAGGGAAGGCCATCATCGATGGGGGAAAAATCGTATTCCCATTTTTTATTGTCGATATTAATCACTCCCCGGGTTGTAAATAACATGGCATTCCGTCCATTGCGGGTCGGCATAACGCAGTCGAACATATCGACACCCATTCCAATACATTCAAGAATATTCCAGGGCGTACCCACTCCCATCAGGTATCGGGGTTTGTCAGCCGGTAAATGCTCGCAACACCAATTACAGATCTCATACATCATGGGTTCCGGTTCACCTACACTTAATCCCCCGATGGCATTGCCTGTAGCTTGTTTGGAAGCGATGTATTCACAGGATTGTTTGCGCAGATCCTTATGAATGCCACCCTGCACGATGGGAAAAAGATTCTGGGTATAACCATATTTATCAGGAGTGGCTTGAAATTGATGGAAACAACGGTCCAGCCAGCGGTGCGTCAACTCCAGGGATTTTTTTGCATACTGATGATCACTTCCACCGGGTGGGCACTCGTCAAACGCCATGATGATATCCCCGCCTATTGAGCGCTGGATATCCATCACCGACTCCGGTGTAAACAAATGTTTAGAACCATCGATATGGGATTGAAAAGTGCAACCCTCTTCCTGGATCTTCCGCGTGCCGGAGAGCGAAAAAACCTGGTAACCCCCGCTATCGGTGAGGATGGGTTTTTGCCAGCCATTAAACCGGTGTAATCCTCCCGCTTTTTCCAGGACTTCGGTACCTGGCCTCAGGTATAAATGATAGGTATTACCGAGAATAATCTGCGCTTTTACTTCGCTGACAAGTTGTTGTTGCGTGACCGCTTTTACACTGCCGGCCGTACCCACCGGCATAAAGATGGGCGTTTCAATTTCACCATGATCCGTGATGATCTTCCCCGCTCTTGCTTTTGAGCCCCGGTCGGTATGCTGGAGATGAAATGCTAATGCTGGCATGAAAAAGCCCCGTTGGCGGGGCCTGCAAAGATAACTTGTTTGACAGACCGAAAAGAAATACATGAAGGATCAGTTTCCCACCAATACAACCTCCCAACTTGCATCGAAACTAATGACGGAATTGCTTACATTGGTTACTTTAAACCGGCAACGGTTGTTCACCACGTCCACTTCAAAAGGAACGATAAATACTTTTGACCAATCCCCGCCCACCCCTTCGGCAGTTTTACAATGCCCGACTGTGACGGTTACGGCACTGAAGTCTTCGCCAAAATTAAGATAGCCGCTGGTGAGGGTTGCTCCCGCCCCGACATTAGAAGTAGCAAGGCCAATCGACGCTCTCTTGATCTTCATCTGGGTACTGTTGGTGCTCCTAACGATCCCATTTCCATTATTGACCGTGAGAGAACCCTCGATCGCTGT
>DASUMO010000561.1:0-3502 GCA_036277695.1 Chitinophagaceae bacterium | reverse complement strand
ATAATTCCAGTTTACCATCCAAACCGCAGAGTTTCTGCCATTACCCAGTTCACTTTGAAAACCCGTGAGGGGAGCCCCATTATAAAACTCACTTTCCTGAGTATGGTCGGCATACAAGAGCATTTCTTTATTGCGGTCATTACCACCTACGTGTACATCATAAAAAGTATTCTCCAGGCCAAAGGGACCTGGATTGTCAATGGCTTCTGTAGCTATATCATAAGCTTCTTGAAAATACCATGCTGCATCATGGCCATCGGGATCGGTTCTTGCCGTTTCCGGATAGGTAGGGATGTTGTTGGGGTTTTGCAACCACCAGGCATACGTTAAATAAGCTTTCGCCAGGTAAAGACGTGCAAGTGTTTTAGTGGCTCCCCCGGTTACCCTGCCGACAGCAGGCAAATCGTTTATGGCTTGCAGCAAATCAGGGAATATCGCTATGGTATATACTTCGGGCACAGTATTGCGAACAGATGCTCTCGATGGAGAGGTATTAAATTTCAGTTCCCCTGCACCAAGGTCCAATGGCACGCCACCGAATGTTTGAACTAAAAGAAAATAATCAAAAGCACGGAAAAACCTGGCTTCGGCTATAAGCGAAGCCGGGATCGAAGCTACGCTTGCCGCATTCTCAATAATTCCGCTGGCCGTATTGATATTAGAAAAAGCGGTTCCCCATAATGCATCAGAGCGGCTACTGGCCGGTGTTATTTGTCCCACACCGCTAAGATCCATATCCCTGAAATTGGCATCAGCACTTTGGGCATAGGTATATTCGTCGGTACCTGTTTCTAAGGTGTTATAATAATAGGGTTGGCCATATATGAACCGAAGATGGGCATACTGGGATGTAATACCACCCTGAACCCCTTTTTCGGTTTTAAAAAAACCGGGTTCATAAATACTTCGTGGCTGTTCTTCCAGGATTTTGTTACAACCAGGAGATAACAATATAAAGAGGGCTGCGACAATAACAGACTTTATTTGTATATGTTTCATATTCCTATGTTTTAAAATGTCAAATTAACGCCTACAATATAGTTGCGGGTTGAGGGGGTGTTAAATCCTACAGTAAGGATACGACGCAGATTTTGACTGAGGTTCACCGCCGCATTTTCATTTCCGAACGAGTTTGTTTCCGGATCCAGGCCCGATTCCTTGTGGAATGGCGAGAACATGACAAACGGGTTTTGAGCGGTAACATACACCCTCATTTTAATAGCGGGATTTTTTATCAGGCTCCGGTTGAGGTCGTACCCCAGTGTTATGGTACGAATTTTCAAGAAAGAGCCATCAAAATAACTGAGGGTGCTGGCATATTTGGGATTATCATTACTAATAGGTCCGGCAGGGTTGGGATACTTGGCATCTGTATTATTAGGCGTCCAGTAGTCCGCTTTAATATTATTTCTGCGACCAGTAAGTAAATTGAGATAGCCGTTTGAACCATGAATGGTACTGAACAATATGCCACCGTGTCTATAAATGCCGACTATGCCCAGGTCAAATCCTTTATAAGCTACACGGGTGTTAAAACCACCCTGAAAATCGGGGTCAACATCCATAATTTGCCTGTCGGCAGGGCCAATTGCCCTTACCGGAGTACCGTCAGGGTTGAAACCACCGGTATATTGAACTTTAATCATTCCCACAATTCCGCCCGGTTCCAGGATCGACAAATGGTTATCTGCACTATCCTTTAATGTACTCCAAAGTCCGATTTTTTTATAGTCGTAAATAGCATTGATATTATGCCCTACAAACCACCAGTTAGCTTCGTCCCTGGTTTGCCCGGAGGCAAGTGATACCAGTTTATTGCTGTTTGTATAGAAATTAACTCCTGCTTCCCAGGTCCAGCCATTCACATTGTTGAGGATCGTACCATTCAAACTAAGTTCAAATCCCTTGTTTTCCGTTGCGCCAATGTTTGCCGTATAACCGCTCACACCTGATGTGGGAGGCAGGCCAAGCCCTAGCAGAATATCTTCGGTTTTTGTGATATAGTATTCTATGGTACCGGATAGGCGGTTTTTAAGAACAGAAAAATCAATACCAAAGTTCCAGGTCTTGGAAAACTCCCATCCTAAATCTACGTTAGGTAGTTGTGACACATAGTACCCTGTGCTATAGGTCGAGGGGCCAAAGTTATACGGCCGGGTATCTAATCGTCCAAGTGTAGAATAAGGGGCGATAGCCTGATTCGAAGTTTCTCCAAAACCGACACGCAGCTTCAGGCTGTTTATGGCGGTGATACTCTGCATAAACGATTCATTCGCGATATTCCATCCAACTGATACAGCGGGATAAGTATGCCATTTATGCCCTTCTGCAAGCCGTGACGAACCATCGGTACGGACGGTAGCAGATAGCATGTAGCGGTTGTCGTAAGAATACATAACACGACCCATCGCCGACATCAAGCCCCATAACTGGTAATCCTGGTTGGCTGGGTTTATCTGTAGCTGGCCGGCTGCCTGGCCCAGGTTATAAAATTGAAATGCATCGGCTGGTATATCCTGGGCCGACATATTTGACCTGTTGTATTTACTTTGTTCTGCCGAATACAAGGCAACTGCATTCACCGTGTGTTTTCCGCCAAAAGTGCGGTCGTAGGTAAGCAGGTTCTCAAGTGTCCAGTGATAGGTATGCCTGTTATCAACAGAAGCAGATGATATACTGGCAGGATTGACACTGCCAACCCCTTGTCCTGTATAAGCACCATTGTTGGATTGCACGTAATCCAGGCCAAGATTTACCCTGTACTTCAACCCGTCGATAAACGGTGCTTTCACTTCACCATAAATGGCATTGTAAGATGCAAAACCCCGGGTTTCATTAAGCCACTGATCGTTGTCTTTTAATTGCTCCACCACATCTTTCGTAAAAATAAACTGGTCATCGGCTGCCATCCGTATTATTCTTTTCACAGTGCCATCAGGGTTATACGGGGTAGAAATAGGCGACATGCTTAATGAGCTATATAAGCCCACCTGGTTTCCTTCGCTTTCGTTATAGTTGGTATTCGTTGTGAACCCAAAGCGAAAATATTTCCCTACCTGCTGATCAACCGAGCCACGTAATGAGTATCGCTTGTATTGTTGGGTGGGAATGACGCCCTGGTTAAGGTAATAACCCATCCCAAAATTGTAGCTGCCGGTTTCTGAACCACCTGTAAGGCTGATATTATGATCTGTTACTATCCCGGTTTTGTAAAATAAATCCTGCCAGTCGGTATTGATCTCGTCAGACTCATCCTGCCCGTTAACGTACTGCCCCCTTGCGGCACGCAGCGCTACAAATTCCGGCCCGTCCATCATGGGGTATTTGGCAAAAACAGATTGTGAGCCAACATATGAACTATAATTTATCCGGGGCTTTCTATTCCTGGATCCTTTATCTGTTGTAATAAGTATAACACCATTGGCGCCACGGGAACCATAAATAGCAGTTGCCGAAGCATCTTTAAGCACCTCCACGCTCTTGACGTCGTTGGGATTGATGT
>DASUMO010000560.1:0-5243 GCA_036277695.1 Chitinophagaceae bacterium | reverse complement strand
GATATTCCGGACTTCAACATGTTCGACAGTGACCGGACCATTTATACCAGGCCCAGGATGCTGCCGCCGGCAAAAATCAGCGGTACAACCCTCGAAAAAACATTGGTTGCCGAAGGATCTATCATCCATGCTTCAAGGGTCGAACATTCTGTGATTGGGATTCGTTCCCGTGTGGGCCTCGGAAGTACGATTGTTAGTTCCTACCTGATGGGTAGCGATTATTACGAGACCCTGCCGGAAATCAACCAGGCCAAGGCCAAAGGCATACCCTTACTGGGAGTAGGAGATCGTTGTTATATCAAGAACGCGATACTTGATAAAAATGTAAGGATCGGGAATGATGTACGGATCAATGGCGGATCACACCTGGAGAACCAGGACCATTCTCTCTTTACCGTAAAAGACGGGATCATCGTGGTAAAAAAAGGAGCCGTCATTCCGAATGGATTTGTGATTTAGGATCGGGAGATGGCAATAATGAATGAAAAGACTCTGAACTCATGCCTGGTATTTTGTAATTATTGTCTCCCAGCTCACAGCTTACGGCTGCCAGCTTTCCCTGGTTTTTGTGTCCTTCTTACATAAAACTCCTTATCTTCCCTCCACCATAGCTAAAACGATTGCGTATGTCGACTGCTTTTAGCGGTGAAAAGCCGCGTTTAAGTCTCAGCCAGATAATCAACATGAGTGTTGGTTTTTTTGGGATTCAGTTTGGCTGGGATCTGCAAAGAGCCAATATGGGTAGTATTTATGAAAACCTCGGTGCCAACCCGGATGAAGTTCCCTTATTATTTCTTGCAGCCCCTTTAACCGGCTTAATTGTACAACCGATAATTGGTTACCTGAGTGACCGCACCTGGCATCCTAAATGGGGCAGAAGAAGGCCTTATTTCATGATCGGTGCCATCCTGAGTTCCATAGCTCTTTTGTTTATGCCGCATAGCAGTGTTCTTTGGATGGCAGCCGGATTACTTTGGGTGCTGGATACTTTTGGCAATGTTGCGATGGAACCGTTCCGGGCCTTTGTTACGGATAAATTACCGGACTCCCAGGTAAATCGTGGCTTTATCATGCAAAGTTTGATGATCGGTTTGGGAGGCAGTATCGCTTCGGCCCTGCCCTGGATCATGAAGAATATATTTGACCGCACCAACACAGCGGCAGTCGGGGTGATTTCTGAAAATGTGAAATGGTCTTTCTATACCGGGGCATTTTTCTTTTTGTCGGCAGTATTGTACACCGTTTTCACTACAAAGGAATATCCACCAGCCGAGGGCTTCCGGGAAAGAATGAAAGATTCCAAACAGGGTTTTATGGGTGGGTTCAGGGAAATATTTCATGCCCTTGGGCATATGCCTGATCAAATGAAGCGGATTGCGGTTGTTCAGTTCTTTACCTGGCCCGGTCTATTCCTCATGTGGTTTTATTATACAACTGCCGTGGCAGTAAATGTTTTCGGAGGAGTGGATAATAATGATCCTGTATATGCCGAGGGACGAGACTTTGCAGGGCTTACACTGGCCTTTTATAATGTTGTCACGTTTGTATTTGCTTTTTTCCTGCCTGCAATCGCTGACAAACTCGGACGCAAAGTCACGCACTCATTATGCCTGTTATGTGGCGCTGCCGGCCTGATCAGTGTGGGATGGGTGCAGGATAAATACATGTTATATGTATGTATGACCGGAGTGGGTATTGCCTGGACCAGCATTTTATCCATGCCCTACGCCATGCTGAGTGGCTCCTTACCCCGGGATAAAGTAGGTATTTATATGGGTATATTTAATTTCTTTATTGTACTGCCCGAGATAATTGCCTCGCTGGGTTTCAAGGGAATCATGAAGAATATTTTACACAATGACCGGGTACTGGCTATCCAGGTTGGGGGTGGTCTTTTCCTGCTGGCAGCCATCATTTGTATTCTCCTGGTGAAAGAAAAAGCCGTTCCGGATGAAACGGAAGAATTAAAAATTGAGATTGACGAAAAACGATCAATATAAATTGTTATGAAAAAAATCAGCCTGACCGTTTTCGCATGGTTGCTAATAATTCAAATCGCCTTTTCTCAAAAAGTTTATCCCACGCATTGGTGGGTGGGCATGAAAAATACAAAACTGCAGTTAATGCTGCGCGGAGAAGCAATCGGGAATGTTGCTGCCGTAACAGCCAGTTATCCCGGTGTGCTCGTGAAAAAGTTCAGTTCCCCGGAAAATAAGAATTACCTCTTCGTTGACCTGGAGATACTGGCCTCTGCAAAGCCCGGAAAGTTAAGGCTTAGCCTCAGGAGTAAAGACAGGGCGGTCCGGACAATAAATTACGAATTGAAAAGCCGAAGTAAGGAAAACGGAAAGACAAGGGCTATGGGCGTTACCGCCAAAGACCTGATCTATCTCATGATACCGGATCGCTTTGCCAATGGCGATCCTTCCAATGATCTGATACCGGGTTACCGGGAACAGGCCAATGACCGGAAGAACATGTTTACCCGCCACGGGGGCGATTTTAAAGGAATAACAGATCACCTGGATTATTTCAATGAACTGGGTGTAACAACCATCTGGATGACACCCGTCATTGAAAACAATACATCACTGATGCATGAATGGGGGAATACCATAGCGGGTTATCACGGGTATTGGTTTACCGACCACTATGAAATTGACAAAAGACTGGGGGGCAACGATGGCTATAAAACGTTTTGTAATACCCTTCATGTAAACGGCATGAAAGTGATACAGGACGCCGTATACAACCACGTCAGCAAAGAGAACTGGTTTGTACTGGATCCACCCATGAAGGACTGGATCAATAACTGGCCCAACCTTACCACACCCAACCACCGGGAAGAAGTCATGTTTGATCCTTATGCATCTGCTCATGATAAGAAAATAATGCTGGATGGATGGTTCACGGACCATTTACCGGATTTGAATCAACGAAATCCCTATGTGGCCAGGTTCCTGATCCAGCATGCCATCTGGACCACCGAGGAATACGGTATCGATGGCTGGAGAGTTGATACCTATAAGTATTGTGACGAACAGTTCATGAACGATGTGAATGCGGCCCTGGAAAAGGAGTTCCCGAAAGTTACCGTGTTTGGCGAATCATGGGTGAATACACCAACAGCCAATGCCTATTTTACCCGTAACAATATAGCCGCACCTTTCAAACATAATGCAAGGGGTATGCTTGATTTCCAGGTCTGCTTTGCCATACTCGCCGGCATGAATGACAAACTTGACTGGAATAGCGGGGTAAATAAAATTTATATGACTCTGGCCCAGGACCTGCTTTACAAAGACCCGATGAACAATTGCATCTTCATGGATAACCATGATATGGACCGCGTCTTTTCAGTGGTCGGTGAGGACTGGAACAAATTGAAAATGGGTTTTACCTGGTTACTTACCCTGCGGGGCATACCCCAGATCTATTATGGTACAGAGGTGCTGATGAAAAATAAAAAGACCAATACGGATGCGACGGTCCGGGAAGATTTTCCCGGGGGATGGAAAGAGGATCCGGCTTCGCGTTTTACAGCGGCTGGCAGGAATGATCGGGAAAACGAAGCATTTAATTTCGTGAGCAGGCTTGCCAATTTCCGGAAGAATTCGTCGGCTATTACCAATGGAAAAACCATGCAATTTATTCCCAGGGACGGGCTCTATATTTATTTCCGTTACGATACAAAACAAACCGTGATGGTAGTAACCCATGGCGGTGATAAACCTGCCAAACCCGACTGGAACATCTTTGCAGAACGAATAAAAGATTTTACAAGAGTCAAAGATGTGATTTCAGGCTCCATCCGCAACCTGGAGGGCCTGGAATTTCAACCTAAAGAAAGTTTCGTATTTGAATTAGTAAAATAAAAGGCCCAACCTGAACCTGGCAGCCATAAAGAATCTAACTCCACTCTGCTTTGAAGCGTGTTCGGGAATGAGACAACCGTTCAACTATTGTGCAACCATCGTTCAACTATCGTTACAAAAACAGATTCCAAACAGACTGTTGACCCCATTTTCCCCAATCCTTGGTGACTTTCTTTACCGTTTCCTGGAGCTCTGCTGCTTTTTTCTTTTTTCCTTTTTGCGGAGCGGCGATAATATTTGTATTGACACCGTTCACCTGCACTTTGGTAGCAATCCAGCTGGTAAACATCCGGGGTATTGTAATCCCGAGGATCATGCCCGGCAAGCCTGAGATGCCCATAGGACCTCCGCTCACGGTAATCTCATCGGTATAGAATGCAAAAACATAAACGCTGTCGAAGATAATCCCCGTGGCTTTACGACAGGTAAAACCGGCAATTTCCCGGGTTTCATTGGGGGAAAGTTTCCAGTTAAAATTCATCAGTGAATCGCTGAGCAGGTAGGTGTCATCAAACACCAGTTTTTGATCGGTAAAGGTTCCGTTGTTATAATCATTGAACCAGAGATTATCATCTGCATAGGCATTATTCCAGGGCAGCTTGGTTTTGTCGTCGCGGCGGTCAAATTTATAAACCGCTTTGTTATCATGGAAAGTGAATTGATACCAGGAAGTGGAGAATTGCGGAATCTTATCCTTGAACATTTCCGCCCAGATCCCGTCACCAAATGTTTTATGGTTATTGGTCCTGACCTCAAATTCGATCATACCACTGCTGATGAACTGCTGCGAGTGGGCGGCCCATCCTGTCACAAAAAGAAATAAGACAATGATTATTTTTTTCATATCCGGAGTTATTTTTTACCAGCCCTTGGCCGGTTTGCCGTTTTTAGAAATATTCCAGGTTAATGTAAGTAACCAAAATCTTCGCAGGGTAGTAAAATAAGATTCGGTAAAACTATAACTGTTGAAATTACGCTGGTAACCGCGGTTCTGGTTCAGGATGTCATACAATCCTAACTGGATCTCCAGCTTATTATCTTTTAGCATACGCCTGGTAATTGATGCATTCCAGGTTGTAAAATTGTTGTTCTGGGTAAAGCGCGGGTCCTTTTGCCGGATCTGGATACTGGCATCGGATCTAATTTCAAAACCTTTGGGCAGCATCACCCGGGCATTGGCCCATCCTTCCAGTTGCCAGTATTCGGCATTGGCCGCAGCATTGACCGTAGCTTTTGAACTGTTCCAGGTAAAGGAAGGGCTGAGATAAAAATCATATTTATTTTCTACATATTTACTCAAATTGACACGGATACCCGCGTTGCGTGTGGTGGTTGAATTCTTCACCCCGTTCACAAAATCAATATTCC
>DASUMO010000559.1:0-9466 GCA_036277695.1 Chitinophagaceae bacterium | reverse complement strand
CTATTGAGAACATGATCACAATGCTCCGCATTTTATTGCGCCAAATATTCCGCCATGCCATGATGAACACCATACACTTGCTTAACGTTTCATTGCAATTACAGGATTCAACCGAATTACTTTATACATAGGATACAGGGATAAGAGCAACCCGATAAACAACACCACCAATCCCTGGTTAATAAAGTTGGATGGCTCCACCGAAGTGGGGAAAATGGGTTCAAATCCAAACCGGGCATAGGCCGTCGCTGTATCTCCACCCATCCTGATCGGGTACTTATTCAGGTAAAATACAAGTGGGATACTGGCAATAATACCGAGGATACAGCCGGCCAGCACAGTGAATACTGACTCAAACAACAGCAACAATGCCAGTTTGGATTTTCGCATGCCTATGCCGACCAGCATTCCCATTTCAAAATTTCGTTCTACCATCATCATGAGTAAGGTGCCGAAAATGCCGAAGCAAATCAGCATATACAAAATACCCTGAACATACTTCATGTTATTCGAATCAGACTGGATATGCTGCTTGATATCCGGAACCATCTCTCCCCAGGTCATTACTTCATAGGAAGGGCCGGTTGCTGCCTGCACCAGTTCTGAAGTGCGTTGTAAATCTTTTGTATCATGCAGGGAAAGCACATAAGAAGTGATCATTCCTGGTGCGGCATAAAAATCCTGGGCTGATGCCAGCGGCATGAAAAGGGCCCGGTCATTCAGGTCGGGTGAACCGAAATTCAGTATTCCTTTCACCCGGTATTTTCCGCCCGCCGTTGCACCGTGATAACCCTGCCCGATGAGAATGATGGTATCCCCCACACTTTGTTTTAATCGTTCAGCAAGGCCCCTGGCTATTAAAACAGCGGCATCATTTTCCTGCAAATATTCCCCGGCAGCCAGTTTACTCTCCAACGAGGTAATTTGATTTTCCTTTGCAGGATTGATACCTACAACCAGCGCTCCTTTGGTGATATCGGCAGAAGAAGCAAGGGCGAATGATTCCAGCCTTGGAGAAACAAGCCTTACATTTTTATCCTTCATGATCAATTGCTCCGTAGCTGCCGATGCTTCAAAACTGTTATCCAGGATCTGCTCTTCCCAATATCCCTGTTTGTGAACCTGCACATAGCCTGTGTAAAAACTAACCACATTTTTTACCAGGTTCTCAAAAATCCCGTCTTTCAGGCTGCTGGCGATCACGGATAAGATCACGGCAAAGAAAATAGCGGCCATCGTTATAATGGTGCGGTTGCGGTTGCGCCACATATTCTTCCAGGCCATTTTGATCAGCCACATACTAACCCAGTGTTTTCATTTTCTCGGTTGTAAAAAATCCGTCTTCAATGGGCCGGTTATATTTGATAGACCGGTAAATCATTTCTGTTTTCTGGTTCTTTTTATCGGTTGGCAGCATTTCAAAACGGGTTGGAATCAGCCTTCCGTCCATAGTCTTAATATCGGTTCCGTTCATGGTATTAATAAGCTCGCCATCTTCATCATAAAACCGGGTATGCAGTTCCAAAAAATCCTTTTTGTCTATACAAACAACCAGCCGGCCCCAGACTACAGCCGCTTCCGGCCGGGGAATCATCTCGATAATATGGCAGCTCCTGTTGTCAATAACCGTATCCCCGATAATACGATGGTCATAATCATTCACGATGGATGACTCTTTTACCAGGTCATCATTGGTGAAATCAGTACCCATCCAGCTCTGGCTCATCATCGAAGGAGGAAGTTTGATCGTTTTTTCCAGTGCAGGCATCCAGTTCCATACTTCTTTTTTCCTTTTCAAAAAAACGATGCCTTTATCTTTAGCGGGAGCCTGGAGAAGAATCATGGAATAATCAGTTCCTTTTATCCAGGCTTTTACATCCATGGTTCTTGTCCAGGTTGGCCGTATGGTCCGGATCGTAAGTTCTACCTGTGAAGTAGTACCCCGCATTTTCTCATCCGCCTTTCTTACAATATCAGCAGCTGTCTGCGCCGGGATGGAAGGGGAAAAAAAGATAAAAACAAAGAAAATAAAAGGCCTCATGTAGCATAGTTTAAACAACTAAATATAGAAGCATCACCCCAATTAATTCATGATAACAGTCAATCAGGAGACTGACAAACCCTGAGATGACCAGGGTTAAACGGCACGGATGCAACTGAAATGATTTCTTCTGCTAATCCCGCCAATCAGGGATATATTTATCCAGCAGTACCTGGAATTCTTTATAATTCTTTAAACCCGTAAGATCCGGATCGGTAAGCAAGAGGGAATAGTTTCTAAAACCCCTTTCAAAAGCCTGCCGCAGGTATAGAATAGCCTGGTCGGGATTATTGGTGAGGGCATAACTGCAGGCCAGGTCAAAATAAGCTTTGCTATTACGGGGATTGATACGGATCGCATTCTTGATATAGGCGATGGCTATTTGATACTGGCCCTGTAAATGATAGAGAATACCCAGGTTGAGGGAAGCATTATAATTATTAGAGTCTAGGTCCACCGAACGCCGGTAATAAATAAACGCTGAATCATTTCGCTCCAGCAACATATAAGCCGCGCCAATATTATTTAGCGCTACCGTATTCCGCGGATTTTCCTTTATCACCATTTTATAATAATAAATAGCCGAGTCATAAATCTTCATATCATTGAAGAAATGCGCCAGGGATTCAAATTGCTGCCCGGCTTCCCCGCTGCGCATCGGTAACTGCCGGCGAAAATAAAGGGCCGCGGAATCGTATTGCCTTAACTGGCGGAATACACTGATCAGGTTAGAGAGGGCTGCCGGGTTTTCCGGGTTCATGACCAGGGACTGACGAAGGAATAACTTGGCCGAATCAAATTGTTTGAGTTCCCGCAATGCCAACCCGAGATTATTATACAATTGCGGGTTTGCCGGATCCAGGCTTATAGCCTTACGGTAGTAAGTCCCGGCCGAATCATAGCGTTTCTGGTTCAGGAATATCATGCCCAGGTCATTCATCATCGAAATGCTGTTGGGATCAAATTGTGGCAGGGTTCGCAGGTAATTTGTTACCGAATCGAGCTGGCCCAGCTCGCGGTAGACTTTCATCAGGTTATTATACGCAGGACGGTAATCCGGCCGCACGATCAGCGCCCGTTTAAAATATGCTTTGGCCGTATCGTAATTTTTATCCTGGGTAAATATTACACCGAGGTTGTTGATGATGGCTGCATTAAAAGGCTCGGCCCGGATGGCTTTGTCAAAATAGGCATAGGTTGAATCCGGTTGTTTCAATTCCTTGAACACGATACCCAGGTTCACCAGTGAAAAAGCGGAATAGGGATTAACCTGCAGGGCATTTTTATAAAAGTAACTGGCCGAATCGTATTGCTTCATGTCAAACGAAACCTTTCCCAGGTTATTCCAGCCATCCTCATATTCCGGGTCCATTTCTACTGCTGAACGATAATAGGATTTGGCTGAATCATAAAGCCTGAGATCGCGGTAAAAATTCCCGATGTAAATATTCACGATGGATTTATCCTGGTAATTCGCAAAGGCACGGGAATACCAGATCCTGGCCGAATCGAATTGCTGTGCGCCAACGAAAGCCTTGCTGATCCCGTTGTAGGCGCTTACAAATTTCGAATCGCCGGCCAGGCTGCGCCGGAAATACGTGATAGCCTCTTTGTAATTTTTCTTCTCATAGTTTAACCAGCCGATATTATTGCTGGCCCAAACATTCCCCGGTTCCAGTTGCAGGGCACGCTGGTAATTGACAATAGCAGAATCAGTTCTCGAAAGGGTATAATAATAATGACCCAGGTCTACATAGGCATCCGCGTTACGTGGGTCAACCTGGACTGCTTTACGGTAATAAACCAGTGCCGAATCCACCCGGCCCAGGCTTTTGTAAGCATAGGCCAGCGTTACATAAGGATAACGCCATTGAGGTGCGGAACTGATGGCTCGCTTCGCATAATAAACTGCGCTATCTATCCTGTTATTATCAAAATGCAGGGAAGCCAGCGTATTCAGAACATAGGCCGCGCTTTTATCGGCCGCGTAAGCATTGTAGGCAAACTCAAATGCCTTATTGATAGTCATAAGCCGGCGGTCCTTTCCATAAAAACCGCGGGCTTTGAAAAAATACATGCGGCCTTCCAGGGTTTTGGCAAAAGCAGGATCATCCTCGGCAATAAACCCTATCGCTTTTTCTAACATCAAGCCAACTTCTGAAAATTCCTGCCTAGCAACTTTCTCCAACCTGTCCAGGCTGGTCATCGTTTCATCCGTACGATCTGACTCTTCCATCTGGGTCCGGATCTTTTGCACCGAAGCCGCATCCTTGCATTCCAGGTAAAGGTTGATCTTGGTTTGCGCAAAATTGATAAACTCAACTGCCAGCGTGGATTGGGCATCGATGGTATAGGAATTGCCAGGGAAACGGCTGGCCATCAGGTTATAAAAGTATTCAGCCGAATTATTCCCGGTCAACCGGCTTTCTTTTACTGCTTTATTGAAATTGTTATAGGCTTCGATCAGGATCGTATCTTCCGGGTAATAGGCCGGGCCCCTGCTTCGCGGGGTAAAAGAGTTAACTCCACCCCTGCTGCTTAATTGCTTTTTCATCAACCAGCGTTTGAGATAGGCGGTATCCACGATACTCACAATCTTTTCCATATTCTCATTGCAGCAGAAAAAAGGATCCTGTTTCCGTTTGAAGCGTTCCCTTGCAATGGAAGGCACATTTTGTTCTACGTATTTCTGGATCTCTCCCAGGGTAACCCGGTTATCCGGCTCACCAGCCGAATCCGCCATGCCGTTCAGTCCATCCACCAGGTAATAGGTAAAAAGCCCATGTCCATTGCCGATAGAAGCATCTTCCAGCGATTCCTGGCCCGCCCCGGTCGCCAGCATGATGATCTCCCCCGCTCTTTTTTCAGAGATCGCGGCATTTAACACCTGCTGGCCTTCGTTGCCGCCGGGCAACTCATTGCTTCGGCAGGCATCCATAATAAAAAATACTTCAATCCCCTTGCGGCTGAATTCTGCCATTCTTGTTTTGAGGATATACATGTTTACCGTTCCTGCGACCACGTAATTATTCTTATCGCCAGCGGGATTACATTCATAAGTCAGGAAATAAAACTCTTCCTGGCTAATGGCATCTCCATGTCCGGCCAGGTAAAAAAAGAGGCGGTCCCCTTTTTGGGGGTTCTTGCCCCGAAGCCAGGCCATTCCCTTTACCCAAAAAGTAGAGTAAAGCGCCTTATCATTCAGTAAACAATAGATATTACTCTCCGGTACAGTTCCACCGGCAGGCGATTTGAGATAGTCACGGAACATCTCGGCATCTTTGTCAGCATAGGTCAGGGGCCGGATATATTTATAAGTGGAGATCCCCATGATCATGGCAAAGGTCTGCGGCGCCCGCAAGGAGTCTGTTTTCACAGGTTGCGGGTCCTGGGCAAGCGACTTATTCACAGCTATGAAAAAAAACAAGCAGCCCACCCCCCATATCACAAGGTATTTTCTCATAAATTCGACCTACTAATTTACAGATTTAGCGTGGATTAGGTGGTATGAGGACCGTATTTTACCAATATTAACCTTTATCCTTACCCGCCGCCGTTATACTCTTTGATTGAAACTGCCAAACCGACTGCATGAAACCACTCCATAAACGTATTGGCCGACAGGTCCAGAAATACCATAGCCATTTTACCAAATACCTCTATGAAAGGGATACGATCTTTGCCACTCTTTGGGTTTTTGCCTTCATTATCCTGCTGGGTCTTATTCCCATCAATTTTTATTTTTTAAACCCTTTAAAACTGGCGCTCAAGGATTTTGACTTTAATGATATCAGCTATTCGAATCTTGGAAAGAACAAAAACATCGCGCTTGACAGCCAGGTCGTGATCGTCAATATCGGGCATGCCGACCGGGAGGCCCTATCCCTGATTATCGAGAAAACGGCTTCGCTGGAGCCGAAAATGATGGGGCTGGACGCCGTTTTTGACGAGGCCCAGGATCCTGCACAGGATTCCCTACTGGCCCAAACCTTTCGACGTCATCCTAACCTGGTAGCTGCGGCAATGATCAACTGGAAAGAGGAAAACGACAGCTTTTACCTGAGCCGCAATTATTTTACGAATCACTCGAAACGTATGGGTTATGCAAACTTTGATAACGCCGACCTGGAGACTACACGCTATTTCAGGCCTCTAATAAAAAATGGAGGCAAACGGTATCAATCCTTTGCTGCAGCCCTCGTGGAAGGTTATGACACGATCGCTTACCAGCGGTTGCTGAAAAGAAATAAGAATCTGGAGACCATCAATTATACCCGCCGCGTTTCGAAATATCATGTGATTGATGCGGAAACCCTGATGATGGGTAACGTTGTGGCATCCGCGATAAAGGGCAAGATCGTCCTGTTGGGCTATATCAGTTCAAATCCCTATGATATTGAAGACAAGAAATTTACCCCGATGAACGAAAAGGCGGTCGGCAAATCCGTGCCGGATATGAATGGGACCGTTGTTCACGCCAACATAATTTCCATGATGCTGGAGAACAACTATATAAAAAAGTTACCTTCGTGGGTGAACTGGCTGGTAGCCATTTTGATTTGCTGGCTTCACATGTCATTCTTCATCCGGTATTATCTTGAAAACCACATTTGGTTCCACCTTGTAGCGAAGATCGCCCAGCTTGTTTCAGCGATATTTTTTGCCTATGTCGGCATGCTCCTGTTTAACTGGTACGGGATTAAACTGGACATGAAATATTCGTTGATTGTAATTGTAATGGCGGTAGATGTCATTTATTTTTATGAAGCATTTGCTGTTTGGATGCATAAAAAATTTAATTACCATACTGTCTTTCACCAAAAACACCACTAAGATGAAAACTAGTTTTTTCCTTATCCTTTGCAGCCTGTTCATGATAGATGCCGGGGCCCAGGAAAACAGTTTCCTGCTTTATAGTTTTAAGGGAAACGTGTCGGTTATTGAAAACAAAACGGAAACCAAGGCCAAAGTTGGAAAGTTGCTGAATGCAAACGCGACAATCAAAGTAGCAAGCGGCGCCATGGTCACCCTGATCTGTAATGAAGTGGCTATGTTCAGTATCAGGAAACCTGGCAATTATTCCCTGACCCAATTCGGGGATTCCTGCCGTGTTAGCAACAGTTCATTTACTGCTAACTATGTAAAATATGTCTGGGCGCAAATGACAAAGTCCAGTGCTGCCCCGGGAAGCAACCGGAAATTGTATATGAATACGGTAGGTGCAGTTAGCCGTTCGGTCAATAATATCTGGATCGATCCCCGGCTTGATACCGTTAATTATTCCGGTGGCGATTTCCCCCTTTCCTGGAAATCCTATGCCGATGCGAAAGAGTTTGAGTTCTCGCTTTATAACCAAAACAATATTGCAACAGCCGCCTTTAAGACAACGGTGTCCAAACTGAAGATTCCTATTCCCAAATTCGCGACTAACTTAAAACCAGGAAATACTTATTACTGGACAGCCGCTGTAAAAGGAGAAAACAACGAAGAACTGAAAGTACTGAACGTGGTCAGTAAAGAAACCTATAATGAATTACTCCAATCGTTAAAATCGGCTACCGGTAATTTTGAAAATGCGGCCGAGGAAGCTTATCGCATTGCCTTTATGCTGGAAGACGCTCATTATCTTTCAGAAGCCTACCAGCATTACCTGAAGGCGGCTACACTCGCGCCGGATGTGCCTTTATACCGATCCACGCTGATGTCGTTTAAAAAGGATTACGAGATAAAGTAGTTGAGATTGAAATTAGCTGCGAGTTGCGAGCTACTCAAAACTCACAACTCACGATTCACAACTCACTTCCCCTCCTTTTTTATGAATGGAATAGGTCGAATACCCGAATTCCTTAGCTTTACCCATATCAAACTTTTTTACCATGATGCGCAATAGAATTTTATTCCTGCTGGCCCTGGTTCTGGCCGCAGCAGGACTTCGTGGCCAGGTCCGGGCCGATGATGTTAAGACTTTTACCCTCAAAAATGGTATGAAGTTCCTGGTGGTTGAAGATGCCTCTATCCCCAATGCCAATATGTACCTGTTTTACAGGGTGGGCAGCCGTAATGAATACAATGGCATCACCGGTCTTTCCCATTTTTTTGAACATATGATGTTCAACGGGGCAAAAAAATATGGTCCCAAATTATTTGACCAGACCATGGAATTCAATGGTGGAGCCAACAATGCTTATACTACCGAGAATGTAACGGTCTATACCAACTGGTTCCCTTCTTCGGCCATGGAAGTGATCTTTGACCTGGAAGGCGACCGCATTTCCAGCCTGAGCATTGATCCGAAAATGGTAGAAAGCGAAAGAGGGGTGGTATTGAGTGAACGCAGTACAGGTTTAGAAAATTCACCCTGGCGCATGCTGAGTGAAAAAGTCCAGGCAACCGCATTCCTTGAACATCCCTACCATTGGTCAGTTATCGGCTACGAAGATGATATCAAGAACTGGACCCAACAGGACCTGGAATATTATTTCAAAACTTATTATTCCCCGAATAATTGCGTGGTCGTAGTATCCGGCAATGTAAAAACGGATGAAGTAAAAAAACTGGCGGAGAAATATCTTGAACCCATCCCATCCGAGGGCAAACCAAGGGGCGTAAATATCAAAGAACCCCCGCAAACCGGTGAACGCAGGATCATGGTACAAAAAGATGTGGCCACTCCTTATATGATGGTAGCTTATCATGTGCCTGAAACAAAGCACGAAGATTATTATGCATTAAATCTCCTGAATTCTATTCTTTCCAGTGGCAAATCCTCCCGCTTGTATAATGCCCTGGTCGATAAAAAACAGCTCGCAACCCAGGTATTTACCGATTACTCGGAAAGTTTTGATCCCACCCTGTTCAATGTTTATGCTATCGCCGCCAAAGGGGTTGATGAGACCAACCTGGAAAAAGCGATCTATGAAGAAATCGAGAAAATAAAGGCTGAAGGAATTACCGAAAAAGAACTACAAAAAGTCAAAAACCAAAAACTGGTTGAATTTTACGGGCAAGTGGAAACCATCAATGGCAAATCCAATAATATCGGTACTTATGAAGTATTTTTTGGAGATTACCGCAAAATGTTTGATGCCCCTGCCAATTACAATAAAGTGACAGCGGCCGATATAAAAAGAGTCGCCAGTAAATATTTTAGTAAAAGCAACCGGACAGTAGGGATATTAAAATCAAAAACGGAGGACTAAACGATGAAACGATTCAAATATATTTTCATAACCACGGCAATACTGTTCGCAGGATTTTTTTCCGGGCAGGCCCAGGGCTATAAACTGCCCTCCTACGAAAAGTTCAAATTAAAAAACGGTCTGACCATTTACCTGATGGAACAGCACGAGGTGCCGATGATCAGCATCTCCGCGATCCTGCCGGCCGGTGCAATTTATGACGGAGACAAATCCGGCATGGCATCAT
>DASUMO010000558.1:0-2937 GCA_036277695.1 Chitinophagaceae bacterium | reverse complement strand
CACTTACCAGGCGGTAAAAAGTGATGGCATTGATGATATAGTAACTGGTTTTTTTCAACTTGCTGGAAAATGAATGGCATTCTTTTTAGGAATCCGGCAGTTCAATTATAAGATATAAAAAAGCGTTGAATCTTCAGTAATATTTTAAGTTAACATGTCCAGTTCTGGCTAACTCGTTTCCTGGCTGACAAAATTTATTTGTCCCCGGGTTGTTCCCTAAAAACTTAACTTTTCAGGATCAAATAATCAATTATGCATGTAGGAAAATCATACCAGCTGTCTGAATTTCTTTTTTGGACCAGAAGAAATATTTTTTGGCTGTTGCTACTAAGTATTGTACCAACAGTTCTTTTCCAGTTATTTGATTTGACCTGGTTAGCCATTCCCTGGACGGTGGTTGCCCTGCTGGGTACAGCCACTGCTTTTATTGTGGGCTTCAAAAACCTGCAAACATATAACCGTACCTGGGAAGCAAGGCAAATCTGGGGAGGAGCCATGAGTGCCAGTCGGTCATGGGCCCTGATGTGCCGGGATTTCCTGGCTGATAAGGACAGGGCCAGGGAACTCATCTATCGTCATTTTGCCTGGCTTACAGCCTTACGTTACCAGCTCAGGGTTGCCAGGAATTGGGAAACTTTATCTAAAAGCTATAACAGGGAGTACAGGCAATTCTATTCGATCCCTGAATCGGAAACCACATTGGAGCAGGAATTGGTCAAATACATTTCGCCGGGAGAAATGAAATCAATCTTAGCTGTAAACAACAAGGCTACTCAGTTGATAAGCTTACAAAGCCACACGCTTAAACAACTTCAGCAGGAAGGAGCGATTGATAATTCCAGGTTTTTGGAAATGCACAAAACGCTCCGGGAATTTACGGATCACCAGGGCAGGAGTGAAAGAATCAAAAACTTTCCGTTCCCAAGACAATATGCTTCGATCAATTCTTTTTTTGTAAAACTCTTTTGCCTGCTCCTGCCTTTTGGCCTGCTGGGCGAATTTGACAAACTGAATGAGGGGATGACAGGATTTTTACAGGGCAATATGGTCTGGCTGGTGATACCCTTTAGCGTCCTTATTTCCTGGGTTTATACCTCGCTGGAACAGGTAGGAGAGAGTACGGAGAATCCATTTGAAGGAAGTGCCAATGATGTTCCCCTTTCACAAATGAGCCGGGCAGTTGAAATTGATATTAGGGAAATGCTGGGCGAAACAGATCTACCCCCGGCATTGCAAGCCAAAAACAATATCATTTTATAAGTTGGGCAGAATGGGCATGTATATAGGAGGTAACTACCACTTCTACCCGCCAGGGGCGAAGCGAGCGAATGATGAACCTGAAGATGTTTTCAAATTTGACGATTATCGTTAACTTTAGTTTCTCCTACCTCTTAATCACCTATCCACGCCCTTAGATATTTTTAACGCTAAAAACCACAACAATGAAACAAACCAGGTTTCTTCTTGTGCCGCTATTTGCGGCTAGTCTCATGTACATTACCTCCTGCGGCGGAGGTGATAGTAAAGAACAAACAGGCACTGATTCCACCATGACCAGCGATTCATCGGCGCCGGTAGTTAATACGATCATCACTACACCGCAAAATTTGATGGTCGCAAAACACCGGGTAGCCGATTATGCAAAATGGCAGGCCTCCTATGATGCCCACGATTCCGTACGTCTTGCCAATGGTATTCATAGTTATGTAATTGGACGTGGTTTGTTGGATAGCAATATGGTGCTGGTAGCTGTGAAGGTAGATGATTTGGAAAAAGCCAGGGCTTTCGCCAAAGATCCCAGTCTGAAACAAGCGATGCAAAAAGGAGGCGTAACAGGCACGCCCAAATTTTCTTTTGTTACCAATGAATGGCAGGATACGGTCAATGTCAGTTCAGACATCCGCTCCATCACCAACTTTGTTGTGAAAGATTGGGAAGCCTGGAAAAATAATTTCTTCGAGGGCAAGGAGGAAAGGCTCGCCAACGGTATTACTGACAGGGTAGTTGGGCACGATGCCGACGATAATAAAAAGGTATCCCTGGTAACGGCCGTGACTGATACAGCCAAAGCATTTGCATATTACAAATCAGATGCATTGAAAAAAAGAAGAGAAGCAGGTGGCGTGACCGGCGAGCCGGAACGTTTCCTGTTCCGCATTGTGAAGCGCTATTAATATGGTCGATTGCAAAAAAATCATGTGAAGCCGGTGCGAAAGCTTATATAATCGCCCTCAAAAGGCAATGGCCCTGATAAATAAATATCAGGGCTCATTTTTTGCGGACCGGACGGGACTCGAACCCGCGACCTCCGCCGTGACAGGGCGGCATTCTAACCAACTGAACTACCGATCCTTGCTTAAAATGAGGCCGTTATGACATCATTTTTTGGGATGGCAAAGATAGCCCTCGTCAGCCTTGCCGCCAAAAGTTTTTCGTCTAAAATTCGTGAAAATTTATGCTGCCGATCATTCTCATATTAGACGTTTGACAATCTCCGAGTCTCCGTTTGTGTGGATAACTCTACCTTTAAAGCAGCGGCCTGATTATTGAATGTTTTCACTTTATAACCAATGCTGATGCTCAATGCTTCAATAATTAAATTGCTTCGAATTCCATTCTCATTTTTCCTATCTCCAATCTATTTATTTGCCCTTGCTCAAGTGCCAAACATTAACTGGATCAATGCATTTTTGATCTTCGTTATTCTGCATTTTCTTATATACCCCGCAAGTAACGGATATAACAGTTATATGGACAGGGATACAGAAAGCATTGGTGGATTAGAAAAGCCACCACCACCATCACAACAACTTTATTGGGTCACAATTGTTCTTGATTGTGTGGGGATTTTATTGAGTTTGTTAATAGGGCCACTATTTACATTAGTGATGTTGTTATATATCGGCGCATCAAAAGCCTATAGCTATCGTGGTATCA
>DASUMO010000557.1:0-2471 GCA_036277695.1 Chitinophagaceae bacterium | reverse complement strand
TGCTTCCATCTCCCCCTCCTTCGGAGGGGGCCGGGGAGAGGCCAGCCGGGGGGAGGCTATCATTCGCTCCCATATGCAGAAACGCATCGAGATCGAATCCATCATCCCCGATGAAATTGAAAAATATCCCTGGGCCGGTCACCTGGGAATTAAACTGGCAGAAAAGATCATTCCCATTATCGAACAGAGCCGCACCACCCTGGTTTTTATCAATACCCGTGGCATGAGCGAGATTTGGTACCATAAATTATTGGATATCGCTCCGCAGCTGGCAGGCGCCATAGCCCTGCACCATGGAAGTATTGATATGGAACTGCGCAACTGGGTGGAGGAAAACCTGCATACCGGACTCCTGAAAGCGGTGGTCTGCACTGCCTCGCTTGACCTGGGTGTTGATTTTCGGCCGGTCGAAACCGTTATACAGGTGGGATCACCCAAAGGTGTGGCACGCTTCTTACAAAGAGCCGGGCGCAGCGGGCATAGTCCCGATGCCATCAGTAAAATTTATTTTTTGCCCACGCATTCACTGGAACTGGTGGAAGCCGCGGCTTTGAAATCGGCTATTGAAGAAAACCTGATCGAAAGCCGCACGCCCATGTTGCTTTGTTTTGATGTATTGATCCAGTACCTGAATACCCTGGCCATTTCGGAAGGTTTTATACCAGAACAGGTATTCCAGGAAATAAAATCCACCTATTGCTATGCCGATATCCTGGAGGAGGAATGGGAGCAGCTCCTGCATTTTATCACGGAAGGAGGCAATGCATTGCAGCAATATGATGATTACCGCAAAGTGGAAATAGAGGATGGTATCTATAAAATAAAAAACCGCCGGATCGCAATGCGGCATCGCCTGCATATTGGCACCATCGTCAGTGAGTCCATGATGAAAGTGAGGTTTATGAGCGGAGGCTATATCGGTGTGATCGAGGAATGGTTTATTTCAAGATTGGAACCCGGTGATGTGTTTTCGCTGGCAGGCCGTAACCTGGAATTCGTAATGATCAAAGAGATGACGGTCTATGTCCGGAAAAGCAATAAGAAAAAATCCATGGTGCCCAGCTGGCAGGGTGGCCGCATGCCACTGAGTGCCAACCTGGGAAGAAAACTGCGGGAGACATTGAACCGGGCAGGGAGTCAGAAGTCGGAAGTCGGAAGTGGGAAGTCGGAAGTCGGAAGTGGGAAGTCGGAGGTCGGAGGTAGGAAGTCGGAAGTCCGAAGTCAGAAGTCAGACGGCAGAAGTCAGAAGTCAGAAATCCAACCTCCTTCCGCAGTCATCTTACCTCATACCTCCGACATCATACCTCATACCTCATACATCATTCCTCACGAACTCAGGGTCCTTGAGCCGCTATTTAAATTGCAGCAACAACTTTCGCATGTTCCCCGCGAAAATGAATTGCTGATTGAGCAAATTGAAACCAGCGACGGTTTTCACCTTTTTGTTTATCCATTTGAAGGAAGATTAGTGCATGAAGCTATGGCGGCCATACTTGCCTACCGGATCAGCCGCATCACCCCGATCACCTTTTCCTTCGCGATGAATGATTATGGATTTGAATTACTGAGCGACCAGCCTATTCCGGTTGATGACAGCAATGTTTATGAATTATTTTCTCCCGACAACCTGCTCACCGATATACAGCGCAGTGTAAACAGCACCGAAATGGCCAGGCGAAAATTCCGGGATATCGCTGTAATTGGCGGCTTGATTTTCCAGGGCTTTCCCGGTGAAAAGAAAAAAGCCCGGCACCTGCAGGCCTCGGCTTCCCTTCTCTTTAATGTGTTCAGCGAATATGAACCGCAGAATTTATTATTGCGGCAATCCTACCAGGAAGTGCTGGCCCAGCAAATGGAAGAAACCCGTTTACGGGACATGCTGCACCGGATACAGCAATCCAACATCATTCTTCGTTTCCCCGAAAGACTGACGCCCTTCTGTTTCCCCATCAAAGTCGACAGCATGCGGGAAGATCTTTCCTCTGAAAAACTGGAGGACCGGGTAAGGAAGATGCAGCAGCAGTTGAATACTGGTCAGACCACTTAAAGTGGTCTGACCAGTATTCCCGATATTTGCCCCCAGCAAACGTGGCTTCGTTCATGCAGCAATTCACCCTCAAAAATCAGCGGCTTGTCCTTCATCCTTCCCGGGTGCTTTATTGGGAAGAGGCAGCGGCGTTGATCATCAGTGATCTTCATTTTGGTAAAACCGGGCATTTCCGGAAAGCCGGGATCGCCATTCCCCAAAATGTATATAAAGAAGATCTGCAGCGGCTGGTAAGCCTGCTACAATATTTCCAGCCGGGGCAGCTTATTATTACCGGTGACCTTTTTCACAGCAAGGCCAATAAAGAATTGGAGCTTTTTAAAAAATGGCGCCAGGATCTTTCAGCTTTACCGATCCACCTTGTCAAAGGCAATCATGATATTCTGCAGGATCAATGGTACGAGGAAGCGGGCATTACCGTGCA
>DASUMO010000556.1:0-6990 GCA_036277695.1 Chitinophagaceae bacterium | reverse complement strand
ATGCCGCCATAGCTGTCAATAACAAAGTATATATCATAGGAGGGGAGGGATCAAATGGTTTTTCTTCTACAATGGATATTTACGATAATGCTACTAATGCCTGGTCAACGGGTACCATGCAAAAAGCAAAAGCTTACTTTGGTGCTATTGCCGTAAACGATAAACTTTACCTGGCAGGGGGGCAAAAGAATAGTAATGATTATACTTCTGCTTTCTGTGAAGTAGAAATAATAGATCTAAATACAGGGGCCAGCGTAATAGAATACTTGTCCCGCCCTGCAAAATGGCGAATAGACATGGGGCAAAATATTGTATTGAAAGATAACAAGATCATTTTCCTTCGGTTTAATGGTGGCACGGATGCTGACAAATTTGATATCTACGATATTAATACCAAGACCTGGTCAATAGGAGTATTGCCCCAGGCCATACCACAGGACGCATCTGTGATTTCGGTTAACAATACGGTTTATATCGCAGGTGGTTTTGTGAATGGAGTTGAGTCCAACCAGGTATGGAAGCTGGAGTTTTGAAACCGTCAATCATGAAAAATCAACGGAAATATTTCCTTTGCATTTTGTTGAAAGGCCTGGTAATAATCACCGCTTGCAAAAAAGAAACATCTTGCTAAGGCTGCAAAGAAAATAACAAGCCAAAAGAATAAAAAAACATTAAAATGAAAACATTGCACCAAAAGAGCAAAACCTGCCTACTAATTACTCTAACATTAATTGGTATTATTTGGGGATGCAAAAAAACAGAAAGACTAGCAACTCCCCCTCCACCTGCCATCACTGTTACGGCGTCAGTTGCAGGTATTGTAAGCGATCTCAATAATGCTCCCGTGAGTGGCGCTTTGGTTGCGGCAGGAGCGTCTACCACCACCACCGATGCTAACGGGCAGTTTACTTTAATAGATATACAATTGTATGAAGATGCCGGTTTTGTAAAAGTTACAAAGGAGGGCTACATTACCGGGTCAAGAACATTTTTGGTTAATAGTAATACAACCAATAACATAAAGATTCAACTGTTACCTAAAACTATTTCAGGAACAATTGCGTCATCTTCAGGTGGCAATGTTGATGTAACCGGTGGAGCAAAAATAAATTTTACTGCCAGTTCATTTGTGAATGCGGTCAGCAACACGGCTTATTCAGGAAATGTAGCTGTTGCCGGATTTTATTTAAATCCTGCTGATGCAAACTTCAGGCAATATATGCCCGGTGATTTGCGTGGAGTAAGTACTACTAATAAAGAGGGTATTTTAAAATCATTTGGAATGCTGTCTGTTGAAATGAATGATGCCGGCGGGCAAAAATTACAGTTAGCTGAAGGTAAAACCGCAACCATTACTATTCCTATTCCGCCGGCCATGCAGGCTACCGCCCCGGCAACTATATCATTGTGGTATTTTGATGAAACAAAGGGAATATGGAAAGAAGAAGGGACTGCAACCAAGCAAAGCACCAGTTATGTAGGCAACGTTTCCCATTTCTCATTTTGGAATGCCGGTGACCAGGGAGCAGATGTACAACTTGATGCGACATTTAAGAATGATTCTACAGGGTTGGCACTAACCAATAAATTAGTGACTATAACCAGTGTAAATTTCGGCACGACAAATGGATACACCGATAATAACGGAAAGATAAGTGGATTGGTTCCTGCCAATGAGGCCCTTGTGCTGAAGGTATCTGATGACTGCGGTGAGACCATCTATTCAAGAAATATTGGCCCCTTTAGTACTAATACCGACCTGGGTAATATCAATGTTCCCTGGAGGAGTAGCTGTTTGCTTATTAAAGTTGTCGGTACAGTAGTTAACTGCAATAATGTGGCTGTTACAAATGGTTATGTACAGATAACTACAGGCAATAACAGATTTACTCAAGCTATTAATAATGGATCTTTTACTATTTTCTACAACCATTCCAGTAACCCCGGAGGCGACTCATTAAAGGCATATGACCTGGGCTCTGGCGACTCAAGCATACCAGTGCCTTTAAATATTTCTGGAGCAAGCATAGATATCGGGCAGGTAAGAGCTTGCCGGTTTCCTTCACCTGTTGCTGATTTTACTTATACTGTTTCCGGTTCCTCTTTTCCTGTAACCGTAACTTTTACAAATGCATCAACCAATGCTACCGGATACCTGTGGGATTTTGGTGACGGCGGTACTTCCAATGTTCCGAATCCTACGCATCTTTATTCAACTGCAGGAGACTATACGGTTAGATTAATTGCAACAGGAGCAGGTATAGCGGATACGGCTTTCCAAATAGTGCACCTGATTAACTCTCCTGTGGCCGGTTTTACTTATTATGCTTCTGGTCTCCTTGTACCTGTAACCGTTAATTTTTCCAATACATCAACCATTGCGACCAGTTGGAGCTGGGATTTTGGAGACGGTTTTACTTCCACGGTTCAGAATCCTTCTCATACCTATACAACTGCAGGAGATTATACTGTTAAATTAAAAGCAACAGGGCCCGGTATTACAGATTCAACTTTTAAAATATTGCATTTAGTAAACCAGCCCGGTGACACATATATTATTCTTACACTAAACGGGATTAACTATTCATGGTTGCCACCTGCTGATTCGGTTATTGTTTATGGCGAAAGGGTGGCAGATACATCAGGTTCTTTTTACACGAGTATACGTGGCCAGGCCCCTTTGGTCAATCGGGGAAATTCAATTTCACTGAATATTGGAACGGGTAACAATACAGCTCCAGGGAACTATTCAGTATATATTGGTTCAAGATTAAATGATACACTCTATACCAGTTCATTTACAAACCAATCCCCTTTAGCAACAAATATTACGGAATATGGAGCTGTGAACGGATATATATCAGGAACAGTTTCCGGAAATATGGCCCTGTTCGACGGCTCAGGTTCAAATAATCCTGTTGTTTATCCTTTTACCTGTTCTTACCGGGCAAAACGATTCCAATAAGGAAAACAAGGTTTCTCCGCCCGTTTCGTGGCACACGAAACATGATTTTACCTTCCCATTTCGTTTGCCACGAACTGAGGGGCAGGAAATGGGATTTTAAAATAGTAAACCTTTATGGAAAAGTATATCTAACTTTTTTGAAACCATCCATCATAGCAGGAGGAATTTGTATTTCGTTCAAAAAAGAAACATCCTGCGAAGAATGCAATGAAAATAACAGACACCAACCGTAATAGCAGGGCTCGACCAGGTTATCGCTTTACCAACCGATAGTGTATTGCTGGATGGCAGAAGTTCCAGTAACCCGGATGGGACGATAAGTGGATGGCTTTGGACAAAATTTCGGGCCCTGCTTCTTTTAGAGTGGAAGCTGGAGTTTTAGACATTGAATATTTTGACTTGAAAAAACTATTTTTTGTGGAATGATTTTTCTATTAAGGGTAAGTTTTTGCGGCAAATGCCATTAGTCGCCGCTTTTCGGTTTTAGTATTGGCTTACTGGTAATATGACATTGACCGGTTACGGTTTGACTCATTCAAAACAATTTGCTTCCAGGTTCGGATAATTTGGGAGAAAATTTTTAATTGTCAAACCATCTTTTATGAGAAGTAACACCAGCATTTTCCGGATCGTTATTACGTTATCCGCCTCAGTCATTTTTTATTCTTGCCAGAAATCTATTGACGAACCAAGCTTACCTGAAGAGAGCCGGCTAATCTCATACCCCGCGAACCGCGGCCTAACACCTTACAAGTTTGAAAGAATAAATCTGCATAATTTCTCTGCACAGGGATGGAAGGAGCAGCAGGTTAATATTGCCTCGGGGATTACCATTTTTTCAGACTCTTCAGATCATGTAGAGGTCGTTTACGGACCTGAAAATAACAGCGATCCCCGGCTAATTCAGGGTTGCGTCACTATGAACCTCCCCACATCGGCTGACCCTGCACTGAGAAGAGTACGCCTCCGCAGGGGAGGATATTCAGGCACACGGTTAAGTGAGTTAACAGAATTGAGGTACAGCACCTATGTTGTATGGAATGCACCGACAATAATGGTTCTCCAGGTTGATATCAATAATGACGATACCAAGGATTTCAATATATTTTTTAGCCCTACACCCCGTTGGCAGGGGAGCGGGTATCCTCCGGTTGTGTTAAATACCTGGCAGCAATGGAATGCGCTTGAGGGCAAATGGCATATTGAAGCTGGATTTCTGCCTGAATTTCCGGATAACGAATGCACTATGCAGGAGTTATTGAGCTTACCACAATACGCAAACGCCCGAATAATTGATACCAGGCCCGAAGGACATAATGGGGAAGGTGTTCGATTCACCATTGGTGGTAACCCCAGGTCGGAATACGATAATACCATTGGCTATTTTGACGCTTTAATAATTGGAACGAAGGATAAGCCGGTAGCTACGCTTTATGATTTCACCAGCAATCAATAAACTTTTATTTGAGAGGCCACTGCTGGATTTGTAGACAGCGGACCTCCTATAATCTACCAAAATCCGTTCGTCGTCGGCAAACGGTGAAAAGGCAGTTCACCAGGGAGACTGCCCCGGCTTCCTGACTGTTGGGCGAATTGAAGAAAAGGCACGTGAACTGTCCAATACTTTTGGAGTTCACTTATTTCTTACACTAATAATTTTCGTTATGAAACCATTAACTAAAACCTTTGTCCATAGGTGGTCATTACCCGCCTTGCTTTTACTGTTTATCCTGGTTTCCTGCCAGAAAGAAAAGGAGCAAGTTGCAGGCGATGCTGAATCACTGGTAACACAGGGCAGGAACAGTGACCAGGGACATTTAAAGCAAACCAAAACATTTTCGGCTGCAGGTGCTATGAAGTGGCATGACCTGCAATTACGCCTGCTCTGGTATCATGGCGGCAACCCTGCCTATACTTTTGCTACCTATGGTCTGCACGGCAGCCGGTTCTTTGCCTATCAGGGTATTGCCCTGTATGAATCCGTTGTCCCCGGCATGCCTTCCTACCGCTCACTTTCGGGGCAACTCAACCAGGTTCCAGCCATGCCTTCCACCGAACCGGGCAGGGCCTATCACTGGGCTGCCAGCGCGAATGCTGCACTGCATTACCTTACCAAAAATTTCTACACCAGGGGTTTTACGCAAAATTTAGCAGCCATAGATTCATTATACCAGGCATTGAAAACGGAATATCAACAGCAGGCTGATGCAGCCACCTTTGAACGCTCTGAAAAATTCGGCTTAGATGTCGCCAAACTGGTTTTTGAGTGGTCGAAAACGGATGGTGCTTCCGCTCCCTGCACATTTACTCTTCCGCCCGATCCTACCAATACCAAATGGTCGAACACGGCACCCAACCCTACCACTATGGCATTCCCTTGCTGGGGCAATAACCGTTACTTTGTGCCGGGTAGCAATTATAACGTAGTCTCACCATTGCCCCCTCCTTATTCCACCCAACCCGGATCGGCATACCGGCAAATGGTAGAAGAAGTGTATAACATATCTCAGAGTCTTACCACGGAACAAAAGGCTACAGCCACTTATTTCCTGGATAATCCCGGTTTAGGAGCTGGCGCGCACTACCAGGCCATATTCAACCAGGTGATGAATGCCGAAAATCCGCAGCTGGACTTTTATGCTGAGGCGCAGGCTAAAGTCGGTATGGCATTGGCGGAAACCCAGATCCATTGCTGGTGGGTAAAGTACACCACCTTTGTTGATCGTCCCACGCGCTATATTCGCGATATATTGGGGCATACCACCTGGACTTCCTACCTCCCCATGCCCAATCACCCTGATTTTCCTTCAGGTCACTCGCAAACCGGTGGGGCATTTGCATCAGTGATGAGCAGCATTTTTGGCGCAGATTATCCCATCACACTCCATACATATGACCATATCGGCCTGGCTCCGCGGCCTTATCCTTCATTTGACGCAATGACGGATGATATTGGCATATCAAGAGTGTATGGGGGAATTCACTACAGGTATTCCTGTGAGGAGGGGAAAAAACAGGGGTGGAAGATAGGGGAGAATATTTTAAATATCCTCCAGTTTAAAAAAGAGTAAATCCAGTTCCGGCAACTTGCTTTTTCTGTAATAATGGAAGTATTTATTCCTTCAATAACGAACTCGCCAGCGAAGAACGCAGGGAGGGTATCATCCACCAAACGCTGTTGCAGGGCCTGACCGGGTTATTACTTTACCAGCCGAAGCATTCTCACTGGGTGAGCAACCCCAGTGATACGGGTGGGACAATAAGTTAATGGCTTTGGACCAAAAATTCAGGCCCTGCTTCTTTTGCTATTGTAAAAACAACCTCATCGAAAACTAAGTTGAATACCTTATTAATTTGATTACCAGTTTGAATAAAACTAGCTGCTCATAAAAGTCCCTCTTTAAGAGATACGATGATTTAAGCGTCGGGGTCTCGCCACCTGGCCGGTTAGGGTATAAATTTAATGATCTTGCCTGTTGCAGTATGCCCTGCCTTTTTTACCTTTAAATCAAATTATCAGAAATGAAACGATTATTTGTATTGACCGCTGCCGGTCTTATCAGCTGCCTGATGCTTTCTGCACAGCCAAAAGCGCATAAGGTCGTTTTTGATTTTACGAAGGCTGATACGGCCAGTTTTACCACGATGGTGCTACAGTTGAAAAATATCGTGAATGCCTCCCCGAATTCCAGCCTGGAAGTGGTATGCTACGGGCCCGGCATCGATTTCCTGATGAAGGCGAGAACCACCAAGATGGCTGAAATTGAAGAATTTCAGACCAAACATAATATTGTATTTGCGGCATGCGAGGCTTCGCTTCGCCGCAGGGGCATTGATAAAAGTGAACTGCTTCCCCAGGCAAAGACCGTTCCCCTGGCCAGCCTGGAAATTTCCAGCAGGGAACAGGAAGGCTGGAGTTATATTAAGGCAGGGTATTAACCGGTCCGGACCTGATATTACCATGATTTGACAGGTTTCTTTATACCATTTACCGGGAATTCATAGTTTAAATTGAATTCCTGCCG
>DASUMO010000555.1:0-2924 GCA_036277695.1 Chitinophagaceae bacterium | reverse complement strand
ATCTCTTTTACCTTACAGTGTATCGACCTGCAATCGCCGGGCAAGCCGAGTCCACGTTGATTGACCGGTATGAGCACTATGACAACAAGATCAATACAACAGGCTTTAGCCTCCTGCATGATGAATTTTTTGATCACCTCGTATTCCTCCCCGCAGTCGAGTTGCAGATAAATAATCCCGGCAAAGTGACCCGTCTGGGTGATGGCAATCATTACACGATTGACTTTGCTTATACCTATAATGATCGCGGTGCGCCATTGACAAGAAGTGGAGATTTTGTTTATACCAGCGGCCCTAACTCGGGACAGAGATTTCAATTAAGTTCAGTTTATTCCTATTACCCATGATTACCCTTTTAATAATTATCAAAATAACAAGACTGATCAGGAAGAGCATGGTCAATCACCAGGGGCAAAAAAAAATATTTTAAATATGAAATTAAAAATATTGATGCTGTTGCCGCTGTTATGGTCCTTTAAACTTTCTGCGCAGCTTACAATATCACCAGGGACGCAATTTTCGCTTGCCGGCTTTTTGCAATTAACATTGCAGAATACAGACTTTATCAATAACGGAAACTTTACGGCCGGGAATAGCACCGTGAGCTTTCAGGGAAATGCACCCTCTTCTATTGGCGGCAGCCAATCCATTCAGTTGAATGAGCTGGAGATAAATAAAACAAATGGCAATTCGGTACTGTTACAAAGTTCAATCGCTGTGAATCAACGAGTACTTTTTTCCTCCGGCTTTCTTAACCTGAACGGGTTTAATTTGGATCTTGGCAGCACTGGTCACCTGGATGGTGAACAGGAAAGCACCCGTATTACCGGTCCCAACGGGGGAGAAGTATTGTTTACTGTCAGCCTGAATTCGCCAACAGGTTCAAACCCTGCCAACCTGGGGATATTTATTACGGCGGGCCCGGACCTGGGAAATGTTACTATTAGAAGAGGACATCAGTCACAGGTAAATGGTTCCGGTTTGGGGAACAGCATACTGCGTTATTATGATCTTGTTGCAGCCAACAATACAAATCTCAATGCCACACTGCGCTTTAAATACTTTGACGCCGAATTAAACGGGCTTAATGAAAGTTCACTTGTGTTTTTTGAAAGTCAAAACAATCGTAACTGGACGAACCTGGGATTCACGTCCAGGGATGTTGTTGCCAATTTTGTAGAAAAAACCGGTATCAACAGCTTTATAAGATTTACTTTATCAAGCCCAAACAATATATTGCCCGTAAGTTTTACTCTTTTCAATGCAAACTGTGAAAGCAGCAGGGTGCTTGTTACCTGGAAGACAGCACAGGAACAAAACAGCAGTCATTTTAACATTGAACGAAGTGCCGATGGCAGCAGTTGGGCAGTAATTGGTAGTCTACCTGCTGCAGGTACCAGCACAGCAGAAAGAAGTTATTCCTTCAGGGATGATAATCCATTGCAAAATGGTTTCTATCGTATCGCCGAATTTGACCTCGATGGCAGGGTTCAGTATACCGGTACACTCCGCTCATCCTGTTCTTTACGCGATGATTTCAACCTCTGGCCCAACCCGGCCCGCGACATGGTATTTCTCAACATTGTTGCTGCCAACCCATCGCAGGCTATGATAAGATTATATGACAATAAAGGTGCATTGGTAAAGGTGCAGAATGCAACGCTATTGCAAGGAAGTAACCAGCTAGCTGTGGATATTAGATCACTGGCCAATGGAGTTTATACACTATCCATAGGCTGGAATAATGGTCAAATGAGAAAAGCAGTGCAGCTATTGAAACAATAATCCGGAAGCTGAACCATTGTTTATATGAATGTAAATCCCGGAATAAACGTTGGGATACAAATCAAAAAAGGCCTCTTTTATATGCCACAATCCGAACAAGAGGGGGTAGTTGCTGCTGATGAATCAGCGAAGTTTAATGGTTTCTTATACAGTTCTCAAGCCGTAACAGTTAACAGTGAAGGAACCGGGAGCAGCTGGTGCCAGCGACCGGTTCCACTTTTATTGCATCGTAAAAATCAGCCAAACAATATTTAATCATTGACAATTCATACCCGGGTATGCTAACCATGACTAAGCCCTTCCCAGAGAATTTCGCTTCGAATGAAATTAAAAGGCAACGAATTGAATCAATAGATCTTTTGCGGGGGATTGTGATGATCATCATGGCGCTGGATCATGTTCGTGCTTTTTTCCACTATGACGCGTTCTATTTTAGCCCGACAGATCTGACCCAGACCAGCGGCATCCTGTTCTTTACAAGATTTATTACGCATTATTGTGCCCCCGTTTTTGTTTTCCTGGCGGGTATTTCCGCTTTTTTATACGGGGTTAAAAAAACGAAAAAGGAATTAGCGTTTTATCTTTTTACACGGGGACTCTGGCTGTTGTTTGTAGAGCTATTCATCATTTCGTTTGGCAGGACGTTCAACTCCTCCTACCCATTATTCGTTCTGCAGGTGATCTGGGCTATCGGTATCAGCATGATAGTGCTGGCTGCTATGATCTATATCAGCCTGCGATGGATACTGCTAACCTCTCTAATAATAATAATTGCCCATAATGTTTTGGATACCGTGCATGTACCGGGTAATGGCCTGGCATCTTTTGCCTGGTCCGCCCTGCATGAGACAGGTGTTTTCAGTTGGGCCGGGTTTAACATTCATGTCAGTTATCCTGTATTGCCCTGGATAGGGGTCATTGCCCTGGGCTATTGGTTTGGCAGCCTGTACGCACCAGGGTATAATGCCCAAATGAGAAGGAAGATTTTACTATCCCTGGGAGTGGGTGCCATTTTCCTTTTTATTCTTTTACGGGTTAATAATTTTTATGGAGATTCTTCAAATTGGTCAATTCAGAAAAATGCAGCCTTCAGCTTTCTATCATTTCTGAATGTTACGAAATACCCGCCTTCCCTTCAT
>DASUMO010000554.1:0-7300 GCA_036277695.1 Chitinophagaceae bacterium | reverse complement strand
TCTGCATGAGTCGCACTCGCGAAGGCGGAGCGCCAGTCTCCCCATCCTGCTTCCCCCCCGAACGGGGGAAGAGGATGCCCGCCTTCGCGGGAATGACGACACCCTGCTGCTTGTGCAGCGCTTCCCTGACAAGGTCGAATCACGACTCACGATTCACGACTCACAACTCAACACCCTTCCCTCCTCTGCGCTCATCATGGCCGCTTCAATGATCTTCATTGTCTTTACTGCATCTGCAGCAGGTACCGGGTTGGGTGCTCCACCTGTCAATGCTTTATATACATCATCATAATAACCCATATAGTTGCCGGGAGTCGAAGTCGTTTCTTTCCTTACTACTTGTCCATCTATTTCAGTATGTAATATCCCATCGGGCAATGCGGGAGGCGGACACCAGCTTTCCAGGGTTGGAATCATTCCTGCCAGTAATTTTTCTTCCTGCATGTCAGAGCGATGCTGTAAAAAACTTCCTTTTGAACCATGCAATACATAAGCATAATACGATTCGCGGGCCATAACGGTGCTTTTGATCCGTACTCTTAAGCCGGGGTAATACAGTAATAATTCAAAATAATCATTGGCCCTGGCTTCCCCGCCACGGAGAACCCGGATATCGGCAAAAACTTGTTGCGGCCAGCCAAATAACTGCAGGGCCTGGTCAATCATATGCGCTCCCAGGTCATGCAAAATTCCGGCACCGGGCAGCTCACCTTCCTTATGTGATTTTCCGCCGAATGATGGACGGTAACGGTCAAAGCGAATCTCGGCTTCTTTTAATTCACCCAGCAACTGCCTATCCAGCACATTTTTCACTGCCCTGTAATCACCATCATATCGGCGGTTCTGGTATACACTCAGGAATACTTTTTTGGAATGGGCCATTTCCTCCAGTATAGCTGCCTCTGCCGCAGTTACAGTAAAGGGTTTCTCAACCACCACAGCTTTGCCGGCTTCGAGGCAGGCTTTCACGTAGTCAAAATGGGTTTGTACAGGCGTATTCACGACTATAAGCCGGATCTGCTTATCCGCGAGCAATTCTTCGAAAGAACGGTAAAGAATGGCTGCCGGGTATTTTTCCCTGGATTCTTCTTTATGCCGCTCCACAATTGCGGTTAATGCAAAACCGGGATGAGATTGAATAAAGGGGGCATGAAATAATTTTCCGCTCATGCCATAGGAGCAGATGCCAGTGTTTATTTGAGTCATGAATGATAGAAATAAAAGAATCAGAAATAAGGAATAAGCAATGAGAAATGAGAAAGTTAAAGATCCCCACTTTTACCTTCCTTATTTCTTATTAAATATTTTTCATTTTAACTCCTCTCCTGGGCACGTAGCCAGCGTTCAGGTATCTCATTACTGCTGGCCAGCAAATAATCTTTATAACTGCAGGCGATGAATTTTTTATCCGGCAGTTGCATCCACCAACGTCCTGTTTTTTTACTTTGCAGGAATGTGGTTTCCACTTCGGCAAAGGCGGTATGGTATTCAGTAAAGGAGTCTCTTTCATCCAGTCCTGCTTCTCTGCGACCCCGGCTCCGTCCATCCAGTACATACCAGATCATATGAGCGATTTGTTTGGCAGTTAGGTCATCCCGGTCATGCTGGGGGTTATAGCCATAAATACCAATACTGTTGACTGCGGGACTCATCCCGGCATAGCGCATCAGCACACAGGCTTCTTCGCCGTTGAAACCATTGGGTGATAGGCTGTTGGCAGGCGCATAAGCATGGGCGATAGCACTGATATCAAAAGAAAAAAGATTGCTGTTACGGATAACGGGTTCCATTTCATCAATGCTTTCCTTAACATGTCCCACGCGATAACAATCAAATCGAAGCTTATCCATGGTTTCAAGCATCCGGGGATGCACATAATAACTCTGGAAACCGATATGATTATAATGCCTTAAATAATTGGGCTCGCCGGTCAGGATTTCCATCAGGAAATTTTCATGGCGGAAAGGCGAGTCCAGGTTCAGGTCGATCAGGGCATCCACGCAACTGGCTTCTATGGATCGCTTGTTGTCTGCATAAGCCTGGTATTGGGATAGGGTCAGGTCATGCGAGCCCCCCAGAATGATAACAGTTTTACCATCATTGACCAGTTCCCTGATCACGGTTTTCAGGGCCGCATAGGAATCGGTAAATAAGGCGCCGGGTCTGATATTCCCGACATCCGCAATCCGGATATCGGTGTGCCAGTAATACAAACCGAATAAATGCCTGCGGATAATATCGGGGGCCTGGCTATGACCATGGATCAGGCCACTTCCCCGCTGTTCGCCACAGCCCAGCAACACGACCTGGTATTCATCAAGATCAGGAAACTCTTCTTCATACAAGGCAATAACCTTACCCAGTTGCCCTTCTTTATAGCCCTCATCCTGCGAAATGGCTGCTGTATTTAATGGTTCAAGAAAATCAGCGATGTGGAGATGGTCTGACATGGTTTTGCAAATCTAAGAGCTTAAAGGAGAAAATGCGGGAAAAGAGGGGGAAATGCTTTATAGCAGACATTCTTTACCCCGGTTATTAAAACTCGGTGAATACCCTCCTTCATCCGGGAAACTTTGAAGTTTAACAATAAGCCATACTTTAGATCCAGTAGTTTAGATAGGTTCGGACCTGGTCATAGGCTACCACAGGTAAATTAGTCAATGACTTTAATTCTACAACCAACATATTTTCAACCAACAAATCCAGTTTATATCTCTTCTGAATATGTAAGTCCTCATAGTTAATGGGCAATATGACCTGCCTTCTTATATCCAGTCCACGCTTAGTCAATACTTTTTCAAAACAACCAGGACCTGTGGCAGGTTGGATCTTTATAGAGGTATTAATAATAAGACCCGTGAGTTCATTGATCTCCATAACTAAACTTATTCCTGTTTCCCAGTTAAATCAATAGAAAATCACGCTGAAAATCCGTTTTTTCTCAATAGAAGCAGGCAGAAATAAAAACCCCTCTCTCAGCCACCTTTTCACCTTTTAATCCTTTGATCTCTTAGCTTATCTTTGCCCCCATGAATGAGCTTTTGGAGAAAATAGAAGTTTATAAGAAAGAGGTCGAAGCATTTGATGGCGCCGATGCCAGATCCGTGGAGGAATTCCGTATCAAATGGCTTGGAACTAAGGGGATCGTGAAGACGATCATGGGCGAAATGAAAAATGTTCCGGTGGATCAGAAAAAACAAGCCGGCCAATGGTTGAATGATTTCAAACAACTGGTCGAAACAAAATTTGAATCATTAAAAGAAACAGCGACGCCGGAGCAGGATAAAGACAGTTCCACCCTTGACCTGAGCTTACCCGGCGACCCAGTCCCGGCAGGAAGCCGTCATCCCATTACGCTGATGCGGAACAGGATCGTTTCCATTTTCCAGCGCCTGGGCTTCGCTGTTGCCGAAGGTCCCGAGATCGAAGACGACTGGCATAATTTCGGCGCCCTGAATTTGCCCGAACACCATCCCGCCCGAGATATGCAGGACACCTTTTATATCCAGCAAAATCCTGACTGGGTTTTACGCACCCATACCAGCAGTGTACAGATCAGGGAAATGGAAAAAGGGAAACTGCCGATCCGTTTACTGATGCCGGGCCGGGTCTATCGCAACGAAACCGTCAGCGCCCGCAGCCATTGTTTTTTTCACCAGGTAGAAGGGCTGTATATAGACGAGAATGTATCCTTTGCCGATCTCAAGCAAACCCTTTACTTTTTTGTAAAGGAAATGTATGGTAAGGATGTAAAGGTTCGGTTTCGTCCTTCTTACTTCCCCTTTACCGAACCCAGCGCTGAAATGGATGTGAGTTGCTTTATTTGTGGTGGCGAGGGTTGTACGATTTGTAAAAAAACCGGGTGGGTGGAAATCCTGGGTTGCGGCATGGTCCATCCCAACGTATTGCAGAACTGCGGTATCGATCCCAATAAATACAGCGGCTATGCCTGGGGCATGGGTATCGAAAGACCCGCCCTCTTAAAATATGGGATCAATGATATCCGCTTGTTCAGTGAAAATGATGTCCGTTTCCTGCGGCAGTTCACTTCTGCGATATAGTTGAGCGAGGGTATCATAATGTTGTTTTACCAGTATGATTATTAACAGTATTTGTGTTTGCGGTGCAGGCACGATGGGCAGCGGGATCGCACAGTTATGTGCGCAATCTGGTTTCTACACCCTGCTTTACGAACTCAATGAAGAAGTGCTGGAAAAAGCAAAAACCGGTATAAATAAAAGCCTGGCTACCCTTGCTGATAAAGGAAAGATCTCAGTCACCGAAAAAGATAAGATCTTTCAGCGGATCCGTTTTACCAATGATCTCCAGGACTGCCAGGCCGATGTTTTTATTGAAGCCATACTGGAAAAATCCGAACTAAAAATTTCACTCTTCAACCAACTGGCTGAACTCAATCACAGCGAATGCATTTTTGCTACCAATACTTCTTCCCTCTCCGTTACCGCCCTGGCTGAAAAAATAAAAAACCCCGGTCGTGTTATCGGCATGCATTTTTTTAATCCTGCTCCCCTGATGAAGCTGGTGGAAGTAGTGAACACCCGTTTTACGGAAAAAGACGTAAGCGACAGCATATTAACCCTGGCGGGTCAACTGGGTAAAACGGCTGTGCTTTGCGCGGATTCACCGGGATTTATTGTAAACCGGGTAGCGCGGCCATACTATATCGAATCATTGCGGCTGGTGGAAGAAGGTCATATTCATTTCAGCCAGTTGGATGCTTTGATGGAAGCAAGCGGCTTTAAAATGGGGCCTTTCAAACTGATGGATATGATCGGGAACGATATCAACTATGCCGTTAGTTGTTCGGTTTATGAACAGCTGGAGAAGCCCGGGCGTTTACAGCCTTCCTACCTGCAGGAAGAAAAAGTAAAACAGGGTAAACTGGGTAAGAAAAGCGGCGGGGGTTATTATGATTATAGTTGAATATGCATACCCACCGGAATTGTCCTAAGTGGAAGATTGTTGATTTGCCCGATGGTTGGATAGTTGAATGAAACCCGCCCACCGACCGCCTGCTGAAGCCCTGGTGAAAGTGGAAGGGGCGAATTTGGGTTTCGCGGGTTGCCGTCAACAAGGATTATCTTAGCAGACTTTTTCAACTTAGAACGATCAATTTGTCAAAAAAAATATTGGTTACCGGCGGCACGGGATTTCTCGGTGCCTATATTATTAAGGAACTGGTCGGTAAAGGTTATCGTGTTCGTGCCCTGCGCCGAAGCCCGCAATTACCCTTTTTTATAACCCCTGCAATCCTGCAGGAAGCAGAATGGGTGCAGGGAGATGTGCTGGATGTAATGTCGCTGGAAGATGCAATGGAAGGAGTTGATGCGGTTATCCATGCTGCAGGCTTTGTATCATTTATTCGCCGGGAAAGAGAAGAAATGTACAGGGTTAATACAGAAGGCACAGCCAATGTGGTGAATATGGCTCTTGAAAAAAATGTTCAACGCCTGGTCCATATCAGTTCGGTGGCTGCGCTGGGGCGCACAGAAGGGGGCGGCCAGGTAGATGAAGAAAAAAAATGGGAAGACAGTAAGGTCAATACCCATTATGGTAAAAGTAAATACAAGGCTGAGCTGGAAGTTTGGCGGGGCATGGCAGAAGGATTGGAGGCAGTGATCCTGAATCCCAGCACAATTCTTGGTTATGGTGACTGGCGAAACGGAAGCTGCGCCATTTTCAAAAACATTTACGAGGGGTTTAATTGGTATCCGCCAGGTATTAACGGCTTTGTGGATGTGGAAGATGTAGCAAAACTGGCTTTGCTTTTTTTGGAAAATCATATTACAGAACAGCGCCTGATTGTGAATGCGGATACCTGGACCTTTAAAAGACTGATGGATGAGATTGCTGAAAATTTTGGAAAGAAAAAACCTTCCCGTTCTTCCACTCCTTTGTTGCTGAATCTTGCCTGGCGCCTGGAAAAATGGAAATGCCTGTTTACCGGAAGCCGCCCCCTGCTCACAAAAGAAAGTGCCCGGATCGCTATCAGTAAAACCTATTTTTCTAATGAAAAATTGTTATCGACCCTGCCGGGTTTTTCATTTACCCCCCTGGAGCAAACCATCAGGGCGGCCTGTGCCAAATACCGGGAACAGGATAGCTAACCAGCATCGGATATTCCAGTTTTTCCTAAAGTAATTTCGCGAAGGGCCGGTGCGGAACTACCCTTGAAGAAACAGGGTTTATAATAGGTTTAACCTCTTTTAATTTTTCAAATCTTATCTTTAAATGTTAATCGCATTTCTATGAAAAAACTGACCTTCCTCTTTGTACTATTCTTCAGCAGCATACCTTTTTTGTTACATGCCCAGTTTTCCGTTCATGGTACGGTAATGGATTCGGCAAGCGGGGAACCCCTGGGCGCGGCTTCGGTATTCTGCCAGAATACAACCCTGGGAACCACCACCAATAAACAGGGTGAATTTTCCTTGTCCCTGAAATCGGGTGGTTATGACCTGATCTTTACCTATACCGGCTATACAACTCAAACCATACGGGTAACTGGTGAAGTGTCCAGGTTTGATATCCGCATGGTAAAAGAAGATAAAAGCCTGGGCGAGGTAGTGATCAAAAGCAGCAACGAAGTAAAAGACGGTTGGGAAAAATATGGCAGCTTTTTCCTGGAGCATTTTATCGGGTCTACTCCCAATGCCGCCCAATGCAAACTCCAGAACCCGGAAGTGCTGAAGTTCTATTTCCTCAAACGCAGTAATAAACTCCGCGTGCTGGCTACGGAACCTTTATTGATAGCAAATAATGCCCTGGGCTATAACCTGCACTACCAGCTTGATTCATTTATCTACCAATACAACACCCATATCAATTTATACAGGGGGTATTGTCTCTATACCGAAATGGAAGGCAGTGATAGTATAAAAAGGGCCTGGACCAAAAACCGTTTCAATACCTATTATGGCTCCAAACTGCATTTTATGCGGAGCTATTATGACAGTACGTTAATACAGGATGGCTGGGCAATCAGTATGCTGGACGAAGAGAATAAAACCAAGTTCAATAAATTAGCAGACCCCTATGACACCACCTATTACCTGTCACCGGACAGTACCCTGGAAGTGGAGGTCTGGTTTCCGCGGAGGATCAGCGTAAGCTATGCGAAAAAAAGACCGGAACCTGATTACCTGAAGAAATATAAGCTGCCTAAGGATGTTTTATTGCAGGTTTCCTATATAGATCTTACCGATGCCATCGCGATCAAAGAAAACGGCTATTATTATGACCAGAAAGACTGGATCAACCAGGGCTACTGGAGCTGGAA
>DASUMO010000553.1:0-2567 GCA_036277695.1 Chitinophagaceae bacterium | reverse complement strand
TGCATTTTCTTTTTATTTGTGGTTATCCTGCTCCAACTGGTTCAGGGTTCCCTGCTTTACTTCTGTATTAAAACAATTGAACCGTTATGTCCTGGTACAGAACCGCTGACAAGGATGTAATTTTTGTCGGCAAATATCTTTACCACTTTCAGCCCTTTCAGTTTAACGCGGTCAGTACCCGTACGTCCGGCCATCTTCATGCCCTTCATAACACGGCTGGCATCGGATGAGTTACCCAATGAACCCGGGGCACGCTGGCGGTCATGCTGGCCATGCGATTGCTGGCCTACTCCATGGAATCCATGACGTTTTACCACACCCTGGAAACCTTTACCTTTTGTGGTACCTACCACTTCCACTTTATCGCCTTCGGCGAAAATGTCAACAGTAATGGTTTCACCAATATTTTTTTCGATGGCGAAATCGCGGAATTCTTTAGAAAATTGTTTGGGAGACGTAGAAGCTTTAGCGAAGTGATTTGTTTCGGCCAGGTTAGCGTGTTTTTCTTTTTTGTCGCCGAAAGACAGTTGGAGTGCATTGTACCCGTCGGACTCAATAGTCTTTACCTGGGTAACTACGCAGGGACCGGCCTCAATGATCGTACAGGCGGTTTGCTTGCCCGAGGGATCGAAGATGCTGGTCATCCCAATCTTTTTCCCAATAATACCTTTCATGTTTCTGTAGTTTACGCCTCAGGATTATTGGGACATCCTTGTTGGTTTGATGACAGGTAACGTCATTCCTTTACAACAAAGGCTCAATCCCCGTTTGCCACCGACCTTTTCCTTCATGGGGAAGTACCGGTAGTAAACAAACCCTGAATGGCTTGTTTTATGTTAATAAGCCAGAGCTCTTTTCTATGAACCGGGGTTCATTTTTGAGAGATGGCAATAAGTTAATTTATAAGAACTCATTCCTGTCCCGGAGGCCAGGTACTACGCTTTGATCTCAACTTCTACGCCGCTGGGCAGATCCAGTTTGCTCAGTGCATCAACAGTCCTGGATGAAGAGGTGTAAATATCCAGCAAACGCTTATGTGTAGCCAGCTGGAATTGTTCACGGCTCTTCTTGTTCACGTGGGGTGAACGCAAAACAGTGAAGATCTTTTTACGGGTAGGCAGGGGAATAGGTCCTGTTACTACCGCGCCGGTACTGCGTACTGTTTTGACGATCTTTTCGGCAGATTTATCCACCAGGTTGTGATCGTAAGACTGTAATTTGATCCTGATTCGCTGAGACATGTGATTAATCCCAATTTTCTTTTGGGAGTGCAAAGGTAGGGTTGAGAGTCATTCCCTCCAAATAGTTGGGAAAGAATTTTATAGCTGTGAACAAACTTGTTCAACACGATAGTAAGCACATTTCCTGTTCCAGTGCCTGGCTCGCAATAAAAGAATCAATCCGCTGAGTATCAATAAAAATCTATTAGTCCGCGATGGCAATAAGCAAGATGACCAGGCCTGTGAAACCCAGGGCGGCAGTCGTGTTCTTTGATACATGTGAATACCGGATCATGCTGATATCCCCAGGCTGCTTCATTCCAAACAATTTACCGGGACCCTGCCTGCTCTGAAAATACCCGGAAACATAGAACGATTGATCAACCACCAGGGCAGGCTTCCCGGCTGCTGATGGAATGAAACTGAGATATACCCGGAAATGCAGGGGGGATTGGACTTTTGACCAATTAACCGGCTCCGTTTCCTTTCGCGACTGGCTGAAACTGCCTTTAGCAATGGACTCCGTCACAATTATAGGCCCGGCTCGGGAAATACTACTTAGCGGTGGAAGGAATTGCATGCCAGGCGATACTGAAGCCGTGGCATTTACCGTACCATTAATGGAGGAACCGATTGAATGAATGGGCGAACGGCTTACCGAACCCTCCAGGTTTCCTTTAATAGGTATCTCCTGTTCATGAAAACTATAGGCCTGCTGCCCTACTATAACTGCCGAGCGGGTCCAATCTACTTGCAGGCCCACTCCTGATTTATTAAATACTAAAAGGTTAACCGGCCCCTTCTCCCCATAAAAATTATAGGTTACCCTAAGACTGTCTGTTTCCAGGACAAATTCTTTTTTTTCATTTACCGGCATCTCATCCGAAGAAATTTTCAGGTATTGATAATGATAGGAACTGCAGGAAACCAAAAAGACAGGAACAAAAAGTATAATTGTTCTCATGAGCATTGATTTGCCTTCAATTTAGAAAGACGAATCAATCCCGGCTGTTAATGAAACCTGAATTGGATTTTCTTTGAATCGCCCGGTATTATTGAACCGGCTTCAGGCTTAAGGCCAATGTGGCAAAACCTCCCAGTTCCAGGTGTTCAACCCTGAATTTCGGGTTTCCTGAAAGCTGAACTTTTATTTTGCGGTGCGGGGATTCATCAAATTTATACAAGGATGGATTCCACTCATCCAACACCAGTTTCTCATCAATATAGACTCTCACAGCATCATCCCAGGTAACAGCTAATTCATAAGTGCCAGGCTTCAGGGCTGCACTACCTGCCGCCACTGTAATAAACTGTTGGTATGACTGGCCTGCTGTTTTAATTCCTCCC
>DASUMO010000552.1:0-3869 GCA_036277695.1 Chitinophagaceae bacterium | reverse complement strand
TTTTCACTTCAACAACCGGGCTGTTACTTGCTACTTTGGTAGAATTAACAGCAAATGCGTTGCCGGAGCCATTCGTATTTACCTCAACAACAGGCCGGGTATTGCTGGCATTAATGTTTTCAAACACCGCCGCTTTTGTTTGTGAATTGCCGTTCCCGGAACGCCCGTACATGCCGATACCATCATTGCCTGCGGCCTGGCCAAATACACCGATGCCATTTGATGAATTGATACCTGTTATAGCGCCATGTTCCACCGAGGGAGAATTCGACTGACCTTTTACACCGATTCCGGATGCATCATTAGCCCCTGCAATACCCAGCACTGCGATACCTCCAGTGGCATTGGCGCCCGTTTGTCCTTTTACAGCTATACTATTATTCGCAGTGGCGCTTGCTGCAATACCTGCCTGCCCGGAACTTTGAACGTTTATACCTGGTGCCAGCGCAGCATTATTATACATTGTAACCATAAGCGCTGAAGCTTCACCGGCATGCGATACGGTAATACTGGGGTTACTACTTGACGTACTAACCGAACCAACCTGCAATGCTTTATTCGTTCCCGTGTTATGAATTTCTACCACCGATGAAGTATTAGTCATATCATTTGCAAAATAGGCGGCCCTTCCGCTTTTTGCAGCTACAAACAAGCCATCACCCAGGCCATGGTGTACAACACGGATGCCTTGTCCTGTAGCGGCAACATTGGGCAGGGTAACTTCAATTCCATGACCCAGGCCCTCCGTTTTTGCAGTGAGAACGGTACTGGCATCCGTAGTTGCTGTTTTCAGAAAATATCCGGCCGGGCCCAGTCCAGCGTGGGTTACTTTCAATACCGTATCTGTGCCTGCCAGGTTTATATTTTCAAACAGGGCGGCTTTTCCTTTCACGCCATGGGCCTTTCCATAGAGCGCCGCACCCTGTACGAAATTTTCGCCCATGATGCCATAACCATTATTGTTATTATATCCGTACACACCCGCCATGGCTGTGCCGTTGGTAAAACCGAAAACGCCGTGGTTTTGTGCGCTGTATCCGTAAGTACCTACTCCGTTGAAACTGGTTCCGAGTATACCACCACCCGTTGAGTTATCACCCCAAATTGCAATCGGTGTTACAGGTATCATACCGCTTCCGGTATTTCCGCTCCGCCCATAAATAGCAGTTGCCCCGTTATTGGTTTGCGTGTTGGTGATACTGAACAGTTTTGCCGCATCAGCAAACGTGCTGTTATAGGGAAGAAACAATGAATCATTCATCCCTTTCCATGTATTGGCTTGCATATCCCATTTCAACACCTGTTTATCCAGGGGAACTCCAAATGCCACGTCAAGATTTTGCAGCTTCACAACATTAGGTGCAGGATAAGTTCCGGATAGGTCGCCAGTAGCCAAACCATTCTGGCCTCCGTTTCCACCCACCCCTATTTCATTCCAGCTGTTTGAAAAAAACCAGAAGGTCCTTGTATCAATATCAAATACCAGGAGTCCTTCCGCCGGGTTCACAATCGCTGTCCGCTCCAGGGTCCTCATCCTGGGAATTAAAACACCTTTTGTAGTGCTGGAAATATCCAGCATAGAGGTAGGATCAGGAGCAGTTCCGTTATTATTGATTGCCACACTCTGGCTAAAAAGCTGACCACCGCTTATGCAAATCAATAAGAGAACAAATAATTTTTTCATCACTGTTAATTTTGACGTCTAAAATAAACGGGTCTTTTTCCGGTGAGGATCAAATACTATTTACTGGACGCTGTTGGCTATTGTCCGGTAAAGGGCATAAAAGATCCCGCCATAAGCGGGATCAATTCAAAACGAAATGGGTATTATTGATCATTTATAATGCCGCCAAAGCCTGGATCTCGGAAGCACTCAGGGTTCGGCTATAGAAACGCAGTTCATCCACACTTCCTTCAAACCATTCGGGAGTAGGCCAATAACCAACCCGGTAATCCTGTAGTGTTGTCAGGTATATAAAACTACAGGGTTGAGAATTCACCAATTGACCGTCCACATACATGCGCAGGGTAGTTGCATCAAAACTTACGGCGAGATGATGCCAGTTCAGGTCCTGGTCGCCCCCGTTTATACCCATGGAAGTACCCGTTGTTAATGAAATGGATCCGTGCACTTCGGCCTTTTTTTTACCCAGGCCTAAGCCTGTATACTTTGGACGCACGATCATCCTGCCGGTTCCCAGGTTGGGGTTATCCATTTTTACCCAGGCAGCCACGGTAGCTTTCATTGGCTGCGGCACTTTGGTCAGGTTTATACCGTATGATCCGTTGAATTTAACAGCGGACTTGGGATTGCCTTTCCTGTCAGAGGTATACAAAACGCCACGGCCTGTAGACGTTCCATTGGGCAATTTATTCATCTGATCTTTTAAATGACCGTCGAATGTGAACCATCCTTCCAGGCCAACGAGCAGGGGATTAATGGTTCTTTCCAGGCCGGCAACAGAAGCATCTGTTTTATCCACCGACACTTTCGTAACTGCATCATTCGGGGAAATATCCTGCTTATGGCATGACACAAATGCCAAACAGGCGATTGCTGAGAAAAGGATTAAGGTTTGTTTTTTCATTTTTGAAATATTTTAATTAATGATGGATCAAAACTATTATCGTGTGGAAGCAATTGTGCAAATTCATATTGCGAGGTATCGGAAAATGAGCCTGCGGTTTTTTACCGTCTTATTTAAACTGTTTGGTTTCGGTAATTGCAATAAAAAAGACCAGCGATTACGTGTCTTTTTTTACTGTTGACTTGAGATTGTACTAATGCATTCACTTCTTTTGACTCAATATTTTCCCGTAAAAATGACTATTCGGAAAAACCCTTTTTCTATTACTTCGAGTCACGAAAAAAGCCGTCTCAGCAGACAGCTTTTAAAATACTGGAAACAAATTTAGTTGGCTGAATCAGAATGTTGCCAATGTCGCTATTTCGGCCGGTTTCAATACCCGGTTGTAGAATCGAAGCTCATCCATACTTCCATACCAGAATACATTTACCACCTTAAAAAATCCAAGCTCAAAATCTGTTGTAAACCCTGCGGGGTATACATATCCTGTGGGGTTCCAGGAATTGCCAATATAAACTCCATCAACGTAGAACTTCAGGTCAACTCCGTTATAAGAAGCAGCTAAATGATGCCAATGATCATCAATGATGCCCGAAGGGACACTGGAGGTTCCCAACGTAGGGGCGGAAATTACCCCACCATATTGAGGTCCCGACTGGGCAAACGAAGGATGGCTGCTCTGGGCTCTCACGAAATACCTGGTCAGGTTACTGGTCGCAGAATCATATTTAACCCAGGCAGTTACTGTCATATCTATTCCCGCCGCCGGAACATCCCTGATATCTACACCATACCTTCCGTTAAACTTGATAGCCTTTTCGGGCATTCCATGCCTGTCATCTGTATAAATATCAGCACCGGCTGTTGAAGGATTTCCCTCCGCCAATAAACCATTTGCCTCTTTCAGGTTTCCATCAAAAGCAAATCTGGCAATAAGTCCCTTTGCCAAATTGCTGCCCGGGGTTGCTGGCTTGCTCTGTGTGATCATTGATTCTGCGTCGCCCGTTGACTTCTCGGGAAGCTGATGTTCCTTCCTGCACGAAATAAAAACAAAGGCTGGCACTGCTGCAATAAAAAAAATTCGATTCTTCATTTTTAAGGTTTTTTGGTTAATGATAAATGAAGCTAATGCCGTCCATGGCCATCGTCTTCTAATTACTACTCAGCGGCAAACCTTAGCGAGTAAACGGAAAAAAAAGAGCTGTCTTTCGACAGCTCAAAGAATTGTTATGTATAGGTTTTTGTTATCAGAGACTGACCAGTGAGCTCACTTCCTGGGCT
>DASUMO010000551.1:0-16628 GCA_036277695.1 Chitinophagaceae bacterium | reverse complement strand
CAGGTTGAAATGAAAAACCCCGTTGGATTTTACCCTGCCTACCAATTCATTTTCCGGTTGACTGATCCTGTAGATGAGAGAAGAAGGCATTGTTGATCCTGCCTTATTTATCCATTCTATCTGGTACCGTGTTTTGTCCTTATTTGCCTTCAGGTTGACCCTGTAGTTGGGTCTTTCTACTGATCTTACCAAAACGGGTAACACCTCATTGCCCGGCTCCTGTAATAGTTCCTGTATTGGTTTCTCCGGCACTGCCATCCATGCAATAATGATCCCGAAAGGTATCAATACCGCCCAGAGTGTCCAGATCTGCAAATGCCGTTTCCGTAAAGGCTTGATCATGTTTTTGCAATTTGAACAGTAGAATGAATCTTATTCTTTAGGAGCCGGTAGTGTTTCAGCCACTTTCTCAGCAATACAGGCCAGAACACAATCACGCCCGGGATGATCATTATTTTAAAACCGATCGTGCTGCCCCTGGTTCCTTCATCCACTTTCTGAATTCCTTTGAGCAGGAAGGGGATGAAAAAAACTGCCCCGAGGGCCAGGTATAGTAACACAATGATTAAGATTATTTCTACCATTCTATTCGATTATCACTAAACTGTTGAAACCGCTGAACCCATCCGGTTCCCGGTAAGGATTATTCACATCTTCCACCCAGTTCCTATCATCTACAAAAAATTTATATTGCCATTTTCCCGCTGGCAACAGGGGGATATCAATTGTCCATAGGCCGTTCCTGGCAGGTTCAAGCAGGAGTGTATTCGCATTCCATTGATTGAAATTACCGGCCAGTGAAACCTGCGCTGCACAATCATGGCGTAGTACAAAGGAAATTATTTTTTTCTGGTAATCTATCCTTGGCGATTCAGGTGGTTCCGGGAATTCTTCTCTTTTCAAAAGCTTCAATAAAGTATTCCGGGGCCGGATCATGCCGAAGCCCTGTCTTTCAGCAGGAAAATTATTGACCCGTTTGGCAGTGCTGAATAAAAGCTCACGGACGGCGGCCGGCTTTAGTTCCGGGTTCAGCTCCAGTAATTGTGCAATGACAGCGCTTACGATCGGCGCGGCAAAGGAGGTGCCGTCCACATGCATATAATGCGGGGAAATATACTTGGCTGCCTGTATTCGATGAACGATGGCGTCACGGATCAACACGGGATCCCGGGATTGAATGATGTCCCTGGCCAATTCTGTTTCGTGAATAGCATCAGGCAAGCCCTTTACCAGGTCTTCGGCAGCTGATTCATGCAGTTGGTAAAGAACAGAGGCTTCCCTTTGTTCTTTGGTTCCGGGCAATAGGGGAGCCGCGATCCACATCGCTGGTGCCAGCAGTTCAGGCTTCATCAGGTTGTCGGTTGTTTTTCCAAACGCAGAATGATAAAGTTCCTTCATCATTTCATCCAGTTTATTTCCATCATCCGTTCCGCCAACTGTAATTACATGGGGAGAGTTGGCTGGAGGCCGGATGGCGGCTCCCGGATCATTGCCTGCTGCGGCAACAACAATAATACCCAGTCCATATAATTGTTCCGCGAGCTGGTCAATTTCACTTTGCTTGTATGAGGCCACTTCATCTCCTCCCAGGCTTATATTGACGATTCGAATACCGAACTGGCTATGATTATCGATTACCCATTGCAGTGCTTTCACGATTGAAGCCGTCGTGATCCGACCTTCTTTATCCTGGACCTTCAATAAAACCAACCCGGCATCACTGGCTATACCTTTATAGAGTCCTTTACCCAGGTAGCCGTCACCCGCGCAAACAACCGAGGTCATGGTTCCATGCCAGGCTGAAGCAGCTTCGTTGACACCCGATCCCGTTGAGCCTGTTATGTCAACAATAATTTTTACCCGGTTCTTATATGCTGTTAAATCAGGATGAGGGTAGAAGCCGCTATCGATAAAACAAATGGTGACATTTTTGCCGGTATAGCGTTGATCGGCATCCAGTCGCAGACCGGTGGGTAGTATTATAAAATCATCGGCGGAGCGGACGGAAAAATGCGGACCGATTTCGGGAAGTATGCGTTGCTGCATCACCACTTCCGTATGATAATAATCCACACAACGACTACAGGCGCCATCGGCTTGCGACCATTCGGGGTTCCGCGCCTTGATTTGCTCAATCACTTTCCGTTCGCCATCTAAATGATAGCGGTACAAATGCTTATCAACCCTGTCCAGGCAAAGCGGGCATATAATGGTCAAAGCGCTTTTCATTCCTGTACAAAGCAACGATAATTCAAAAGTTTTCGCTGTCGGTTGTCCGACCGTGGAGAATAAAAGCAGCCCGAAATTATCCACTGAGAACTAGAAGTTTATTTTATATTCCAGGGAGCTGACAAATGAACGGGTTAAACCATCGGGCCGGGTGGGTCTTATTACAAATGGCGATCCTAAGGCCAGTTCAATTGCACTGGCTTTACCCAGGCCCAGCGAAAAGAAGAGATTCCAGTTCAGGGTAAGTCCTCTTGATCCATAAATATCCACTCTTGCGCCGCTATTATTCAAATAACTGTCATCATCGAGATGATAAATACCCAGCAGGCTTGGACGAATGGAAAAGTTTTTCTTCCAGTTCCAGTCATAGGATACCCGGACCAGGGCATCCCCCTTCCTGTTAAATTCATTTGTAGGAAGGTATTCATAAATAAAGGGGTGAGAGGGGTAGTCTGAAGGAAGAAACTCATTGTCATTGGTGGAATTCAAGGGTTGTTGTATGGCGGCTGTGGCGCCGAAATTCCTGTAAAAGAAATTTAAACCCGCTACCAGGTCAATCGTTCCCAGGCTGGGTTGGTAAGGCATGGGCAGTTTGATACCATTGTCTGAAAGGTCAGAGGCACCAAGCGGTAATTTCAGTCCTACTATAAATGATTTGCTGATGGCCTTTTTTGTGTCGAAGAGTTGGTTCAGTGATATGAACAGGTCGCCCAAACCCGAAGTAGTCGCCAGCCTTCCATTTATTGCGGAATAATTTAGCTTACCGCTGATGGAAGTATTGCCAAATGACCGGGTATACTCAAGGTAGGGATTGAAGTAATTAATATCGTCCTCGCCCTTGCCAAATGAAAGTCCGGCAACAATCGTATTTCGATTTTTTCGGTTGGCATCCGGTATTGTATTGTTTTTAATTGCATGAATCGTGCAAACACCGGCATCACTGCAACCCTGCGCAAGGGTTTCAAGGCAGAAAGCAATTGAAATACTCAGCAATAAAAATAGTTTCTTCATTCTGGTTTATTTAAAGTACGTAAATAGCTAATCCAGGGTTTCCACAAAAAGCAGGGCATGGCCGTCCGGGTCCCTGGCTAAAAAAGACTTTTGAACAGGTTTACCATCCCGTTTAATTACTACCAGTTCTTTACTGACGACGCGGTAGGGTGATCGGGGTGATTTCAATTGTTGAAATAATTTTTCCGCATTTTCAACATGCAGGCTGGTATGCCAGCTCCACAGGTCATCACTGCGGGTATCGGCCGGGTATTTTTTACCCGGACCTGGTTTGATATATTCTAGGAATTCAATGCCCGGTCCGGCTGCTGAACGATACCCGGTAATATGAAGTGAAGCTCCTTCAACGTTATTAAGATGTTCCTGTTCAATTCCCTTGTTCCAGCTATCACCTTTACGCTCAATACCGAGTAAATGCTGGTAGAATTGATGACTCTTGTCCGTGCTGCTGACGCCGATGGCAGTATGATCGATGCCCAGGAAAATCTTTCCGCCAGGTTTCTGCCACTTATCCTGGCCCTTTCCTTTGGGAAAGTAGATGATCTCGAGATTATGATGATCGGGATCGTGGAAATAAAATGCTTTGATGCCTGCTGCAGCCGGGATCGAGGCGGGTAAAGTTTGAGGCCCGGTCGAAACATGCTGCACTCCAAACCGCCTAAGAATTTTATAAGCACTATCCATATCGCTAACTACAATGGCGATATGCTGGAAAAAAAGATCATTGCTACGGGCATCTTCGGGTATGCTGCGGCCCCCGGCAGTGAGGTAATCAACAAGGTCAATTACTTCCTCACCTAATGCCATCCGGACAACCCGAAAGCGAATGCCAAATACGCCGAACAGTTTTTCCCAGTTTTCACCCTGCAGTTCCTGGTCGGAAATTTTTTTGAACTGCAAAACTTCGCTATAAAATTTTTCCGAGCGGTCCATATCACTTACAATAATGCCGATGGCATCTACTTTTTTTACCTGCGATGAAGAAACGAGGCTGAAGCCCAGCAGGAAACAGCAAACTGCGATAAAAATTTTTTTCATATCAATCGATTTAAAGCACAAATTCCATGGGGTCCAAAACTGTTTTTCGGGGGCGGGATGAATAAGGCTTCTGAAATGAATTCTTTTTATTTCGTTTTATTGTCCGGAAGAGTTCAGCAGCCATTAACATAGCTGCAAGGGGTATCAGTGCATAGATCCAGAATACGGTCCAGGTATTAGCTGGCAAAGCCGAGGCAAAACTACGGGCAGGGTTCATACCGAATCCGCTCACGGGTCCGGCAAGTATAACCCAGCTACAAACCAATATACCGGATAGTATCCTTGTGTATTTTTTAAATTTCGGATGATCAGAAGTAAATAAAATCATCATCATTGTGCAAAATGCGATCCCGAATTCTACCATCAATGCAGCTGCAGCTCCGGATTTTCCCGGCACCGTCACAACCGAATTCACCGGGGGACCTGTCAATACTGGTCCCATCAACCATTGCATGAGGTATACAGCCAGCGTGCCGCCAAGAAATTGGAAAATGATATAGAACAATGCATCCCAATGACACATCTTTCCCAGTCGCAGGAAACAAAGAGTTACCGCCGGATTGATTTGTGAACCCGAGGGTGCAGTGAGGGGTGAGTAAAAAATAAATAGTGCTGTTGAACCCATCAACAAGCCCATGGTTACCGTTCGGGTGAATGCTTGTGGCATGGCTGCATGAAGAGCTGATTGCGGACTTTCCAGTAAAGCCCCAAAATAACAGGCCGAGATCATAAAGATGGCCAGGCCAATAGCTTCCTGCAGGTAATGTTTCCAATTCCTGCCAGCGGAAGCTTTTAATTGTTTCCATCCTGCCGACCCCGTAATCACTCTGATGGGCATTACTCTCATTCTGCAAAATGAATCATTGCAGGGGGCCTGTTATGTCAGTTGCCGGACGAAAAAGGAAAGTTTAACAGGGTTCCGGGCAAATTATCCATGCCGCCGGGATTTTTGTCTATGAACCATCAGGTTTAATGGATGTAAATTGCGGCATTAAGTCAGGCTTATGACAGTTGAGAACAATTCCTGTACACTGATCAACCGGGAAACAAAAGAAATGGCTGTACAACTGGCGCCGGTTGATCATGCGAACAGTTATACTGGCGTGCAGCGGCTGAATTGCTATACAGTTATCTGGATACAAAAGGGTGGCGGCCGGTATAAGTCTGACCTGTCAGAATATGAGTTTGGCGCTAATACCATATTCTTTTTTACGCCCTACCAGCCATTCCAGTTCATGCCATCCGGCCCATGTTCAGGACTGGCCCTTCATTTTCACCCAGATTTCTTTTGTATCGAGAAGCACCAGAAAGAGATTTCCTGCAATGGAGTTCTCTTTAATAATATTTACCAGCCTCCGACCATAACGCTGAATGAAAAAGAGGCCGCTTTGTTTGCAGAATTACTGGATAAGTTCAGGGCTGAGATGAATAATGAAGGGATCGCGCAGTACGAATTACTGGTTTCTTACCTCAAGATATTCCTGATCAATGCCTCCCGTATTAAAATTGATCAGTACCCCGCCGCGAAGCAACAGCTTGAAAGCGATAACAAACCCCTGGTATTGCAAAAACTCAAAGACCTTATTGAAAAACATTACCGGGAAAAACATACACCTTCTGCTTTCGCCGAATTACTTTATATATCACCCAAAGCGCTGGGCAAGCTGACAAAAGCACATTTCAATAAAACCCCTTCTGAACTGATACATGAACGCATCATCATAGAAGCAAAAAGGGAACTATATCTTACCAATAAAGCGATCAAGGAGATCGCTGCCGAACTGGGATTTGATGATGAATTTTATTTCAGCCGCTTCTTTAAAAACATTACCAACGTATCCCCGCAGTTATATCGTGAAAAGGTGGGATTCAACCGCGGGAGCAATTTGTCCATGAACTGACGTGATTGTTCCATTCTTATCACCTGCCGGACGAGATAGTTTTGTGTCATAATCAAATCAATCTATAAAATCAGAAATTATGACACGTTTACAGGCAGTAAATCCGGAAACGGCTACAGGAAAAATAAAAGACCTTTTCAATGCAGTAGAAAAGAAATTGGGAATGGTTCCAAACATGATGCGGACAATGGGCAATTCGGTTGCCGTATTGAATGGGTATCTTTCTTTCAGTGGTGCACTGGGCGAATCAACGATCGGCGCCCGGCTTGGTGAGCAGATCGCTTTGGCTGTCGCGGAAGCTGATCAGTGTGAATATTGTTTATCAGCGCATACCTATATCGGGGGTACATTGCTGGGTATGGAGGAGGCCACGCTTTCGTCAAGCCGTGAAGCAGCTACTGGCAATGCGAAAACAGATGCAGCCCTTGTGTTTGCTCAAACGCTTGTCCGCAAAAAGGGCCTGGTTACTGATGAAGATGTAAATAAGGTTAGGGCAGCAGGGTATGGCGACGGTGAGATAGCTGAAATTGTAGCGCATACTGCGCTCAACATTTTCACCAATTATCTCAATAATACGGCGAAAACGATCGTTGATTTTCCCCGGGTGGAATTGGCAGCAATTGTTTAAAGAGAAACAGGGATCACCGCTAGAGGCAAGAGAAAAAACTCAGCGTCTCAGGTCTATGCGGGTACAAAAGAATTATTCTTCTTTAAGCGGGTGAATCTCTTTCAGCTCTTTTCCAAGAAAGTAGTTTAGAGCTGTTCTTATTACAGCGATAGAGGCCAGTTGCCCGATATCGTTCCAGCTTGGTGCTACAGCAGTGGCCAATACATCGGCGCCCAGTAATAGTTCGAGTGCGACAGCCACCGAGCTGCCGAATTTTACCCGGATCGCTTCTTTGCTGATGGTTGGGCCTACCGGGTTTAACAGCCGCACATAATTGAATAAAACTCTGATCACGGCGATTCCGATGATGATCGCGGAAAGGATCTCAACAGCATGACTGACGTTGAGTGTAATATTTTTTGCTATTTCTTCCATCGTTCTTTTTAAGAAAGGCCCCTGGGAGCAGGGGCCTGATAACCAAAACTAACTGCTATATGAGAAGACTGTTTGAGGACTATTTTGCCATGGCTTCCGGCCTGGCTGCTGAAATGATTTTTTTGTTCAACCTTTCATTGATGATATGTTCGCCTACCCGCAATGCATTGGCGGCAATCGTCAACCCAGGGTTAAAAGCTCCGCAGCTGGGAAAGAAGCTGGCATCCACCACATAGAGATTATCCAGGTCATGCGCCTTGCAATTCAGATCGAGTACTGAACTGCCGGGGTCTGTACCAAAACGAAGCGTGCCGTTCTGGTGGCTCATACCACTAATGTCCAGGTCATATCCGTTCCATTTAGTATCCTGGTAATCCGCATCGATTTCACCGAGGCGCACAAAAATTTTTTTCAATTTTTCCTTCAGCTTTTCATAGGCGGTATAATTTGTGGGGGTATACTCTACTTTTATCGTTCCATCCTCCCTTAAACTAACCCTGTTGTCCGGGTGAGGAAGGTCCTCTGCCGTCAGCCAGAAATCGATGGTCATTTCTTTCAACTCAGCATAAGATTTCCCGGGATATAATTTTTCAGCCAGCCAAAGAATAGTGTCGGGATCGTTGCGGCCCATGAGTTGAATCTCACCCAGCGGGAATTCGCTGTCATCCGCGCCATGGTAATAATCGGCCAGACCCAGGCTTTTTTGAAACACGCAATCATTTTTCTTTTTGGTAAAAGCTACCAGGCAGCCGTTGTGATGCAGCATCAGGTTTCGCCCTACCTGGCCGGAAGAGTTAGCCAGTCCATTTGGATGTTTTTCATTGGCACTCCGCAGGAACAGGGCTGCAGAGTTCACTGCACCACAGGCCACAATGACAAGATCGCTGCTGAATATGATCCTTTCTCCCTTTACATCTGTAATGACCCTTGTAATTTTTTCGCCGCTTTCATCTGTTTCCAAACGTTCGGCATAGGCATGGGTAAGCAGGGTCACATTCTTGTTCACAAGGGCGGGTCTCAGGCAGGTTACCTGCCCATCGGCCTTGCTATCCGTGAGATCGGGGAACCCATCAAAATTTTCCAGCGTCACCGGCGCTTCAGTTTGAGTATAATCCTGTGGCAGTCGAATCCCCATTGGTAGCGGGAAAGGCCGGAGACCGATCTGCTGCATTTTGGCAGCAAGATCTTTGATCAAAGGTTCATAGGCCAGGGGAGGCAAGGGATAACCGGCTCTTGCCGGTGGTTCACTTGGGTCGACGCCCCGTTGCCCATGGGTGTTATATAGTCTTTCAGCGGTTTCATAATAAGGCTCAAGTGATTCATAGCCAAAAGGCCAGGCGGGGGATATGCCGCCATAATGTTTTACTTCCCGGAAATCGCTTTCCCGGAAACGGAATAAGGCGGCGCCATACATTTTACTGTTTCCCCCTACATTGTAATGTATATACGGCTTAAAAGGCTTATCATCTTTATCATACCAGTCTTCCTTTGGACGGTATCGTCCCAATGTGACTACTTCATGCGGATCCCAGTTCTCTTTTTCTTTGGGAATAAAACCGCCGCGTTCAAGGATCAGTATTTTTTTTCCGGTTGTTGCCAGTTTATACGCGATGGTACTACCGCCGCTGCCCGTACCGATAATGATAATGTCGTAGTGATTGGTCATAGTATATTTCTATACTACAAAGAGAAGCTGATTTTGGAAAAACCGCTGTCGGGTGAATGACGGAATACTTGCATTTGTTGGGAAAGACATCATGAGTACCAGGTAAAGCATTGCTATGTAGGCAATAGGGGGCAAAGTATTTTATTGCTGCAAGCGGTTATATTTTTTCAGTATGGTTTTTACCTGGTCCTGCGGGATACCGTAAAATATATTTCCATTTTTTCCAGTCATGGTTTCCGCTGCAATCAGCGCATTGACCACTGACTCTTCCGTAGCTTCCACAGTCGCTTTATAAACCCTGTCCAGGGCCTCTTTGCTGAGAACATGCCAGGCCTGGTGCGTGCCTTTTTCATTGGTAGTGGGCGACTGGGTACTAAATGCCAGAAAAATATCCCCGGAACCATTATGTGCAAAACTGCCGGTGCGGGCTATGCCCATGGCTGCTCTTTTGGCTACTAGTTTCAATTGCGAGGGCAGCAGGGGTGCATCGGTAGCAATGATGATGATGACCGAACCATCTTTTCGTTTGGGATTATTCAGGCGTGCCTGGAACCCATTGATCTCCCGGCCCACGGGTATGCCGGCAATAGTGAGATCATTGCGGCCACCGAAATTTGCCTGCATGAATACGCCAACGGTATAGGTAGCTGTATCAATTTTGATTATCCTGGAAGCTGTTCCATTGCCACCCTTAAATCCATATAATGCCATCCCGGTACCACCACCGGTATTGCCTTCGGCAATCGGCCCGCCGCTGGCGCTGTCCAATGCATCGAATACATGTTCCTTTTTTACATGCAGGCCCTGGATATCATTGAGCAAACCATCCCATGTTTCTGCCACCACGGGTAAGCCAAATGAAAAATCAATAAGTCCGCCGGTAGAAAAATGGTTGATATTCCATTCGCCAATCGCATCGTGAACAACCCCAACACTATTCGTATTGGTAATACCAATAGGTCCATAATTAAAACCGTAATCTTCAATAGAAGCCAGCCCGGTCATCTCGCCATCGCCGTTCAGGCTGAACCAGGCTGCGGGAACCGGGTCCATGGTTTTATTTTTTGGGAAGATCACCGTAACGCCTGTACGCACGGGTCCATTACCAGTGGCTGTTTTAGCGGTTTCTTTGATGATGGTCTTATAACCCACCAGTACACCTTTCACATCCGTAATTGCATTATATATTCCCGGTTTTCCATCGAATGGAATACCCAAATCTCTTGCCCTTGGTTTTTTTGCGGGGGCTGGCTGGCAAATACTAAACTGGGAAAAACAAATTACAGAAATAAACAGAGCAAATTTTAGCATAAAAAAATGATGAAACGGAAAGCTAAAGAAATCTCTTATTCCGAAATCAGTTTCTTTGAATTTCTTTTAGCCGTTTTTTTCGGCGCTTCATTCCATAAATTATAATCCTTGATTATACGAAGGATTTCCGCTACCCCCCAGGCCTGGGCCACACAGCCCCGCGGATGATGCGGGGGATCGGCATCAAAAATTTCAGATATGCTGCCAATACAAGCATCTTTTAAATGATAGCTGAAATCCCTGACCAGTTGTCGCAGTTTTTCTTCATAACCGGGTCCATAAGTCCTGGCAATCGAGTCGCCATATGCACCGAGGAGCCAGCTCCATACAGTACCCTCATGATAGGAAGAATCCCGGTGCCATTGATCGCCTCCATATACTGGTATATAGTGACTATCTGTTTTAGGTAAGCTCCTGAGTCCAACCGGCGTGTATAATTGTTCTTCGATAATTTTTACTACTGACTTTGCTTTTTCAGATTCGAGCAGCGGGAAGGGCAAGCTGATTGCGAATAGCTGGTTGGGCCGGAGGCTGGCATCGGGTAGATTGTTTTCATCAATTACATCGAATAAATAATTTCCTTCTTCATTCCAGAACAAGGCGCTAAAGGATTCCCGGAGTTGTTCTGCATGACTGTCCACCTGTGCAGCATCATTCTCCTGGCCGTTTTGCCTTAGTAGTTCTGCAAAAATGCGCAGGGCATTATACCAAAGAGCCTGTATCTCTACCGGCTTACCCATCCTGGGTGTAACCACCCAGTTGCCGATCCTTGCATCCATCCAGGTTAACTGTTGTCCGGCTTCCCCGGCAAATAGTAAACTGTCTTCATCCACATGAATATTGTAACGGGTGCCTTTGAAATGCCAGTCGATGATTTCTTTCAGTACAGGAAGTATTTCTTCTAGCACAAAGGATTTATCTCCTGTTGCTTGTAAATATTTATAGACAGCAATAAAATACCAGAGCGTTCCATCCACATTATTGTATTCCGGCGCTTCACCATTGTCCTGGAAGCGGTTGGGCAACATGCCCTGGCTTACAGCTCCCGCAAAAGCCCGGAGGATTTTTTTTGCGTCTTCAAAACGGCCCGTGCTGAGGCAAAGTCCCGGTAAACTGATCATGGTATCCCGGCCCCAATCGGTAAACCAGTGGTAACCTGCAATAATAGTAGCTCCTTCTACATCGGATTGTTGTTGAGAATCCTGGCCTGGAATCGTTCTTTTAACAATAAACTGATCGGCAGCCAGTACCAACTGCAACAAGATCTCATCATCCGGCTGTTCTTTCAACAGGTTTTGGCGGCGTTGTCTTTCTTTTTCAAAAAGTTCATGGGCATTCCTGCCTGTAGGATCCCCTGTTGAAATAATAATCCCCAGTGAATCTCCTTCTTTCAGTTGAACAGAAAATACGCCATGATTGAATAGGTCTTCTTCAAAATCAAGACCCCGGTATTGCTCCACGGGATATTGAAAATCTTTAAACCAGCGTGGCGAATGCTGATATGATGATCCGGGTACACTGATGTATACATCTTGTTTTCCATCGGGCCGGTTATGAAAGATAGCATCCTTGAACTCCGCATCCCAATGCATCTGCGGCCCTTCATGCTGCAAGCTATGATAACCGCGGGCCGCCATTAAAGGCAGCAGGTCAAGTGTAAATACTGCATCGGCTTTGATTACATCGTAAATAACCAGCGTGGTATTTTCGCCATGCAGCATCGCAATGGTTTTTTTCAGTTCGATACCGTTCACTTGATATATCCACTGCGGAAATAATTCCTTGCTGAAACTTTGCAGCCATTGATACCCCTGGGGATGAATGGTAGGGCCGGGATAGAGGTTGGTGCTTAAACTGGTATGACCAGTGGAACTGGTCTGACCAGTATCGATCCTCTCCTCCAGCTTCGACAGCAAAAGCATCCTCTCCGCCGGCGGTACAATGGCAGCTACCAGCAATCCATGATAGCGGCGGGTATTGGCCCCAATTATGGAGGAAGAAGCCCAGCCCCCCAGTCCATTCGTCTCCAGCCATTCCCTGTCGGAAGCCTGCCTGAAATCCTGCCAGGCGGCTTTAGTTATTGTAAGCATAACGGGTATCCATTTTATAGGTCATTGATAACACGATAAGAGCTATCAGAGATTCAGCCCTGTTCATCCAGCCATCATTTCCTTTTTTATTGTGCTGGGTACTGGTTTGTTATTTTCAAATTGAGCCACCCTGTTGATCAATTCCGCAACTACTCCGGTCCACCCCGTCTGGTGGGAGGCTCCGACTCCCCGGGCAGTATCACCATGAAAATATTCATAGAATAATACCAGGTCTTTAAAATGAGGATCATCTTTATAGATCGCCTGCTGGTCATTTACGGGGCGGTGGCCATTTTCATCTTTTTCAAAGATCGAGATCAGTCTTTTGGATAATTCTATGGATACTTCACTCAACAGGATTTCATTTCCCGAGCCCGTGGGATATTCTACACGGCAGTCATCTTTGTAATAATCACAATATTGTTTTAATGCCAGCACCAGCAGGTAATTCATGGGCATCCAAACCGGTCCCCGCCAGTTTGAGTTACCGCCAAACAATGCTGACTGGCCTTCACCGGGCTGATAGTTCAACCCAAATTCTTCGCCATTGATATGGACACTATAACCCTTTTCATGAATTTTTGAAATGGAACGGATACCACCCGGCGAAAGGAATTCCTTTTCATCCAGCAGGGCTTTTAATAATTTTTCCAGTCTTTGACGCGGAACCAATGAAAGTAAAATATCATCATGATCTTTCAACTCTTCAATAACTGCATATTGGTTATTTTTTTCCCGGTATTGTTGAAACCATTTCAGACGGGTGTGAAAATCCGGAAGTTTTTCCAGCAAATCCTTTTTCAAAACCAGCACGGCAAACAGGGTCGACAAGCCCACCAGGCTCCGTACTTTTAAAGGAATATATCTTCCTTCGGGGAGAGATAACACATCATAAAAGAATCCTTCCTCGTCATCCCAGCTGCCGGTCCAGTCTTCACCGATCCGGTTCAGCGATTCGGCTATATAAATAAAATGTTCAAAGAATTTTGTTGTTACATCTTCATAGGCAGGATTATATTGGGAAATTTCCAGCGCCATTTCCAGCATGTTCAGGCAGTACATTGCCATCCAGCTGGTTCCATCGGCCTGTTCCAGCCGGCCTCCGCCGGGAACCGTGTTACTCCTGTCAAATACCCCAATATTATCCAGTCCCAGGAATCCACCTTCAAATACATTATTGCCTTTATGATCCTTGCGGTTTACCCACCAGGTAAAATTGATCAGCAATTTTTGAAAAACCCTTTCAAGGAATTGAATATCGCCTTTGCCGGTCTTTTCCTTATCCATTTTATAAACCTGCAGGCAGCTCCAGGCATGCACAGGGGGGTTCACATCGCCGAATGCCCATTCATAAGCGGGTAACTGCCCATTGGGATGCATATACCATTCCCGCAGGAAAAGGATCAGCTGGTCTTTGGCAAATTGCGGATCCACCATGGAAAGCGGCACGCAATGAAAAGCCAGGTCCCAGGCAGCATACCAGGGATATTCCCATTTATCCGGCATGGAGATCACATCTTCATTATTCAACGAATGCCATTGGTGATTGCGGCCCCATTTGCGGGAAGCAGGCGGGGTGGGTTGACCGGGATCACCATTTAACCAACGGGGGATATCAATATTAAAATATTGCTTACTCCACAACATGCCAGCCAATGCCTGCCGCTGGATGCTGCGATGTTCTTTGCTTTTTGCAGCCGTGATCGTGTTGTAAAATTCATCGGCTTCCTGCAGGCGATTTTCAAATACGCTCTCAATTCCGGCAAAGGGTTCCCCCTCAACCATATTTTTACTCAGTCGCAATTGTATAGTGATAGGAGCTCCCGGTTCTATGTTAAATTCATAGAGCGGGGCAAACTTAGTTCCTTCTTTTTTTGCTTCTATCCATTCAAAATCTTTTTCAATAACTACCCTGTGGAATGCATCTTTTACAAAAGGCGATTTGTTGGGCTGGCCATATAAGCGCTCGGTATTGGTTTCATTTTCTGTAAATAATGTCCGAACGGGCCTGTCAAAATAAAAATGGTATTCACCCGCTGAATAATCAATCAGTTTTACTTCGCCATAACCATTGGGTTCTTTTTTCAGGTACATCAGCGGTTTGTCCCCGGGTAATCCAAAGCTCCAGAGATTGCGGAACCAGAGCGTTGGTAAAACAGCTATATAGGCCGCTTCAGGTCCCCGGTTATGAATACTGACCCTGATATAAATATCTTCCTTATCATTTTTTGCATATTCTGTAAACACATCAAAATACCGGTTCTCATTAAAAATACCCGTATCCAGGATCTCATATTCATTCTCGAAACGCGAACGCTGGCGATTAGCATGTACTAAATCAGCATAAGGATAGGCAGCCTGTGGATACTTGTACAAATGTTTCATGTAAGAATGGGTAGGCGTGCTGTCCAGGTAATAATACAGTTCCTTTACATCTTCACCATGATTACCTTCATTTCCCGTGAGTCCAAATAATCGCTCCTTAAGGATGGGGTCTTGACCATTCCAAAGTGCCAGGGCAAAACAGATTCGCTGCAGGTCATCGCTGATGCCTGCAATTCCGTCTTCACCCCAGCGATACACCCGCGACCGGGCATGATCATGCGGGAAATGTTCCCAGGCATTTCCATATTCGCTATAATCTTCCCGCACCGTGCCCCATTGCCTTTCGCTGAGATAAGGCCCCCATTTTTTCCACTGGCGATCCTTCAATCGTTGTTGTTCTGCGTTCATGTTGGTAGTTTTTTGAATCAAATTGAGTCCGGAAGTCGGACGTCAGAAGTCCGGGAATCCGAAGTCTGGAAGTCGGAAGCCGGAAGTCAGAGGTCGGAAATCGGAGGTCGGATGTCTGAAGTCTGATCAGATAAATCCTACTACCTCTCTCTCCTAATACTCATAATACTTCTTACCTCCGACCTCATACATCATACATCATACCTCATACTTCCCCCTCTAACCTCATTCACTTAGCCGTTGTCTTCAAATCCCGGGTAAAGAGTCATGCCTCCGTCCACAAACAAGGTAGTACCATTTACATAATCGGCGTCATCACTGGCCAGCCATACAGCAGCTTTACCGATATCTTCTACCTGGCCTACTCTTTTTTGAGGGATCAGTTTTAATAATTGCTGCAAATGTTCGGCCGTATCCCAGGCATCGTGATTGATGGGGGTGGCGATAGCGCCGGGTGCGATGGAATTGATGCGGATCTTTTTCGGTGCGAATTCCTGCGCAATGGTCTTCATCATCAGCATCACCCCTCCCTTACTGGCGGCATAGTTGGCATGTCCTGCCCAGGGAATGACTTCGTGCACACTGCTCATACAAATGATCTTACCAGCCGATTTTGATTTACCATTGACCCCGCGGCGCAAAAATTCTTTGATAGCCTCTCTTGCACAAAGGAACTGGCCGGTAAGGTTAACCCCCAGCACAAAGTTCCATTGATCCAGGGTCATTTCAGTAAAAGGCGCATCTTTTTGTAAACCGGCATTGTTTACCAGGATATCCACCGTACCGAACTGCCCGATCACATCGCTGAACATCTTCTGTACATCCGGCTCTTTGCTGACATCGGCCTGGTAACTAATGGCTGTCCCGCCGTTGGCCGCTATTTCATCCACCACCTTTTGCGCCATTTCCTGAGTGGAAGCGACAGGATAATTGACCACTACCGTAGCGCCGGCCTTGGCCAGTTCTCTTGCGCAGCCTGCACCGATGCCGCTGCTGGCGCCAGTCACGATCGCAACCTGTCCTTTCAATTTTTTTTCCATGAAGTATGTTGTTTTATTTAATAAAGATTATAGGCCACCGGACGCAAGTAACTGCGTTTACGATGGGTATCGATCCCTTTTTTGATCAACGAGATCTCAAAGTCCATTACAATATTGTTATAATTATGAAATGCTTCTGCCGCGTTGCTAAAAGGGTTTATGTATTTCCCGTTGTCATGCGACATATAATAAAAATGATCCGCCGATTGCAAACGTCCCCAGTTACCCATTGCACAAATGCAATTACTGCTCATCACAAGTTGCTCAAGGCTGTATATTTTTTTCAGGGTATTATGCTGCCGCACATTCTCACTCCATACGCAAGACGCTTCAGCCCTGTCTTCCCAGGAAATTGTTTGGGCTACATCATAAGTATCCGCGGGTTCATGGGTTTTTATTATTTCAGAAGGCAGGGCAAATTCAAAGGCCTCATTCTTCGTTATTTCTCCGGGTAATGCCTGAAGAAAATCAAAAATTCCGGATTCTGTTTTTTTGTGGATCCCAAAAGTTTCATAGTCCATAAACAGGTTGATCACTTGCGTGCCTCCCGGATGGGTATGCAGCCAT
>DASUMO010000550.1:0-2259 GCA_036277695.1 Chitinophagaceae bacterium | reverse complement strand
AATTGTTAAAAGCGCAAATGCACCCGGAGATTCTGTTTGCCTCTTTAGAAAAAATTCAATTACTGGCACAGAGAAATGAAACAGACAAAGCTTCGATACTCTTATTGAAACTGGCCGATATATTGAGTTATATATTATACGAATGCGACAAAGCTTTCGTTCCCCTGGAAAAAGAAATTAAAATCATCAAGGATTACCTGGTACTGCAAAAGACTAATATGGGCAACAGGCTGGAAATGGATATTGCGGTAAAGGGTGAACCCGGAAACAAAATGATCGCCCCTTTATTATTATTTACCCTTATAGAAAACTGTTTTGCCTATATCGATAATACAAACCTGGACCAAAACTGGATCAACCTCGAATTTCAAGTTGAAGATACTGAACTGACTTTAAAGATGATCCATGGAAAAACGGAGGACAGTTCTGCCAGGCCTGGCGGAGTCGGTGAATTGGCCAGTGTGATCAGAAACCTGGATTTTTATTATCCCGGCAACTATGAATTAAACAGGACCATAGAACCTGAAATCAGGATGATATACCTGAAAATTATAACAGGTGGACATATGTCAAAACGAAATAACATCCAAAACATTTCTGAACAAATAACGTATGCAACAGCTTAGAAAAATAAAATGCCTGGTGATTGACGATGAACCACCTGCCCGGGATGTTCTTAAAAAATATATAGCAGGTGTTGAACTGCTGCAACTGGCTGGTGAGTGTTCCAATGCGGTAGAGACGCTATCATTCCTGCAGAGCAATGCAGTGGATCTTTTATTCCTGGATATCAAGATGCCACATATACTCGGCACCAGTTTTTTGCGTACCCTGAAAAACCCGCCGAAAGTAATATTCACGACTGCCTACCGGAAATACGCAGTGGAGGGCTTCGACCTGAATGCCGTTGATTTTTTGTTAAAACCCATAGGTTTTGAGCGCTTTCTACAAGCCGTCAACAAGGTGATGCAAATGGATATTCCCGTTGTGGGAAATTCCAATATCCTGAATGATTCACTATCAGACCAATCCCACCCTTTCCTGTATTTCCGTGCCGATCGCAAAATGGTCAAAGTATTCCTGGATGATATCCTGTTCATCGAAAGCCTGAAGGATTATATCAAAGTAGTAACAACCCATAGGGTCATTATCTCCAAGCAATCAATTTCTTCACTGGAAGCAATGCTGCCTAAAGATGTATTCGTAAGGGTACACCGGTCGTATATCATTGCCGTGAATAAAATTGATTCCTATAACCCGGATTTCATTGAAATCGGGAAAAAAGAAATACCCATCGGTCGTTTGTTCAGGCATGACACGAACAGGGCTTTGCATATCTCGTCCCTGAAAAACGATACGATGAAGCCATCCAACAAGCCGAATGAAAGTACCGCTCATGAAAGCGAAAAAGAAGATTCCTGACCCTGGCTCAACATTTTTCGTTTAACCAGAAAAAAGAACTTTTTCATGAAAAACTTTTCCTGATCGGTTGCAGTTTGTTTAGCACCTTCTATGCATGGACGCAGGGCTGTGTAGCCCTCCGCACAATCGGCGGTATCAGCCCGGATATCTTATTTGAATATATCCGCCATCAGGCTCTTGAAGAATGGCTGGTCGATGGGCCTCAGTGTCCCATTCGCAGCCAACTCCCGCAGGAACAGCGGCGATCATGGCGGACCGCAAACACGAAAGCATATTACCCGTTCTTTTGGAGTAGGTGACATTCGCTTTAAGTTTATAAATGGCTGCTGGATCCAGCTACAAGTAACAAAGGAAATATTCAGGCCGGGCTGGGAATAAAATTGCCAACCGGTGATTCCCGTTACCAGGATTATTTTTACCGGAATGATTCGACCAAAGTATTGGCTCCTGTTGACCAGGCTATTCAACTGGGTGATGGTGGAACAGGCCTCACTGCGGAACTATATGCTTTTTATTCTCTCAATAGGAAAATCAACCTGTTCTTTTCTAAACTTAAAGGAAGATCAGCCTCACAACTGGAAATCAGGAACAGCAGTGATGTAATGAGTGTTCCGGATCAATTTGGTGTAAAAACGGGATTTAATCTTCAGCTGCAAAGAATTGCCTTTACAGCCGGCTTTCGATATGAAAAAGTGCCTGTCGAAGACCTGATCGGCGGCAGCCAGGGATTTCGCCGGGCTGCATCCATAAGTTCCATCGAACCCGGATTAATCTATAAAATGAAAACCAGCTTGTTTACCTCTATACCGCGCTACCGTTTAGACGTGTTACCAGGCA
>DASUMO010000549.1:0-4460 GCA_036277695.1 Chitinophagaceae bacterium | reverse complement strand
TCCTTATCTCCCTCTGCAAAGTATGAAATCCCATCTTCAAGGACATCCTTTAACAATTCCTGCCTGATATGCAGAGTATCTCCGGGCATTTCACTATAATAATAAAGAGGAAACCCATTCCCCAGGTAAGCCTGTACTGATTTTCTCTTTAAAGACAGAGTGGTGGAAGAATCGATTCGCCGGATCAGTTGTTGGTCAAATATCTCGGACTGTCCAAGCAATCTTGCAGTAGTAATAGCCCTGTTGGTCAGTCTCTTTTTGATCGTTTCAACCCGGGAGGAAGAGGAAAAATAATAAATACCGCCGCAAACGATGGCCCAGATAAACATGACAACCAACGTAAAAATTAATGTGATCCTTAACCTTATTGGCATATTTAACTCTCTCCTCTCAAAACATAACCCATTCCAACCTGGGTATGAATTAACTTTTCAGTAAAAGGCTTATCCACTTTGTTACGGACATAATTGATGTACACATCAATAATATTTGTATTGGTATCAAAATCGATATCCCAAACATTAATGGCAATATCAGCCCTGGACACCACCCTATTTTTATTCCTGAGAAGGTACTCAAGCATTTGAAATTCCTTAGCTGTCAACAAAATGACCTGGTTATTGCGAATTACTGTCTTGGTGTCAAGATTCATCTGTAGATCCCCTGCTTGAAGCACATTTCCCGTTGGAAGCAGGGGATCTGCACTCCGCCGCAAGAGGACACGTATTTTCATAGTCAATTCCCTGAATTCAAAAGGCTTAATAATATAGTCATCAGCCCCTGCGTCATAGCCTTCAATTTTATCATCAATGGTGCTAAGTGAAGTCAGCATGATGACGGGAATGTTTTTATTGGAAGCCCGAATATGTTTACAGAGATCATACCCATTCATCCCCGGCAGGTTAATATCTAAAATAACAAGGTCAAAAATTTGATTAAGGAAAAGACGGTAGCCGATTGTACCATCATAGGCCGTCTCTACTTCGTAACCATTTTCTGTTAGTCCAAATCGTAGGGTATCAGCAATCCGGCGTTCATCTTCAACCAATAATATACGTGTATTTTCCATGTATGGCTAAGGTAAACAACTTAGGGAAGAATACTGTCAAATGCAGAAGTTGTCATACTACATGTCTTTCGTTTTAATTTCGTTCTAATCTTTGGTTAATCACGCATTAATTCCGGCGGTCTATGTTTATACCGTCTTGAAAACACAAATAAATACAATACTTGTTCCAGTAGACTTTTCTGAAAATACTGAAGTTGCAGTATCCAAAGCTTTGGAATTTTTACAGGGAACACATGTAAATTCAACCCTGCATCTTTTTCATGTACAGCGAATAAAGTTAAGCAAGTTCATTAGCCGAATTTCCACGGCTATTGCAGGTTATACCCGACAGCAGGTCAACTTAGATATAAAAAATTCATCAAACCGGCTGGAAGGTTTAAAAGAAAGTATTGAAAAAAAACGAAAGGACATAAAAGTACTTTGCTGGGTAAGTTTTGGAGATTCGGTACAGGAAAGTATTACCAAAAAAGCAAAGCAAATCTCCGCTGACCTCATTATTATTGGAAAACACTCTCATCATAGCTTGTTGCCATTTCTGAATACGATCGTACCCAGTAAATTGGCCGGATTAACGGGAATCCCAGTTCTTACCGCTAAACCAGGTTCGCTGCACCAGGAAATAAAAACGGTCGTAATCCCTGTAAGTCATCGATTTCCGATTTCCAAACTGGAAATACTGGCTGCATTGCATAATGTACCGCGACCACACGTGCGACTGGTGACCCTCCTGGGTAATGAAATCAGAATGAATGATGCGAAACATATGCTATTATATACTTTCCGGGCCTTCAAAAGCCAGTTTAGCAACCCGGTAAATTATGAGATAATTGAGGGTGGAAATAAAGCAAGGGCCCTGTTAAAGTACTGCAACAAAGTCAGTGCCGATATTCTGATCGTCTATCCCGGCGCAGAAACACAGGTCGGGACCTGGATCAATAGTCATATTTCTGATCTCGTCCCTGCCGACTCAAAAACCCAGATATTGGCAATTTCGCCCGGCTGATTTGCTGATCCTAAAATATATATACTAATTATGAAAACAATTTTGATTCTTTTATTTATACTGATGAGTCCTGTGCTGACCGGGGCCCAAACCCTTGAAGAAGGAAAAAAACAATTCCATTACGAGCGTTATCAAAGTGCTGAAGCATCGCTCCATCGTGCATTACATTTCGAGCCCAACAATGCAGAAGCATGGGCGATGCTGATGAGAACATATATACGACTGGGGAAATTCACGGAAGCTTCAGATACTTTTTCATTGGCACCAGAATCGATACGCTCCGAACCATTTTACCGAATAGCTGAAGGTGCATTACTATTGAAAGCTAACAGCTCGCTCGCAAGAAGTAAATTTCAGGAAGCTCTACATATTACCAAAGGCAAAAATATTCATATTATCGCAACCATCGCCGATGTCAATATAGAATCACCCCATGGCGATTATCAATATGCGGCAGAACTTTTGAAAAAAGCCTTAAAAAAAAATAAAGGGAATGCATCGCTCCACAGCAGGTTGGGCAAAGCCTTTCGAAAACAACACAACGGCACAGAGGCCTACAAAGCTTTTAGGGAGGCCATTGAAAAGAATGCTAAAGAAACCGTGGCTTATTATGAGCTTGGCCGATTGTTTCTTTCACAAAAAAATACAGAATTATACACAAGCTATTTTTTAAAGGCAATTGAGTCAGACCCAAATTTCAGTCCTGCCTATTACGCCCTGTATAATCACTATCTATACCTGAATCCGGCAAAAGCTAAAGAATATTTCCATCAATATATGAAAAATTCAGATCATTCGCTTCAGCGTAGTTATTCGTACACAGACTTATTGTACCTCACGAAGAATTACGATTCGGCAATTCTGGCAGCCAAACAACTGGTGATGTCCGAACGTACTACTGTGCAACCACGGCTTTATAAGCTAATCGGTTATTCTTATCAGGAAAAAAGGGATACGGGGAATGCATTGAATTATATGCGGGAATATTTTGCAGTAGCCGACGACTCCAACCGGGTAATGAAGGACTATGAGACCATGGCCTATCTGTATAGCAGGATAGCCGGAAAAAAGGACTCGGCTGTCAGATATTTCAAAAAAGCTCTTGCCCTTGCTACCTCGCCGGCAACAAAAATTATTTACTATAAACAACTGGCAAACTTAACCACTGAATTGAACGACCATGCGGCCGCTGCTTATTGGCTGGGACAAATTTATTGCTCGGATCCCGGTGCAACCAATGTAACCCTGTTTAACTGGGGTCTTGCGGCCTATAAAGCCCAGGATTATCAGCAGGCAGATTCAGTATTTGGATTGTACACCGCCAAGTACGCAGATCAGGGTTATGGATATTTCTGGAGGGCAAGAAGTAATGCGGCAATTGACACGACTATGGAATATGGACTTGCTGTACCGCATTACCTGAAATTGATAGAGGTTATTGAATCGGATACGCTTACCGACACAAATAAAAAATGGTTACAGGAAGCCTATGGTTACCTGGCCAGCTATGAAGCAAATACCCAGAAAGACTATACCCAGGCAATTGATCTTTTCGAAAAAATTCTAGAAATAGATCCTGCCAATACACAGGTTCAGAGAAATATTGAGATCCTTGAAAAAAATCTTTCGATCAGGAATAAACCAGAAAGTGAAAGCAATTAACAATTACTGTTGAACCAGCCTGTTACTCCCTGGCAGCATGATGAGTCAGGTTATTTAAAAAGCAACCGCAGGTATATTATCCTTTTTTTCTGGCCAGCACCCTATCCCAGTCACCAATTGATTTTTCTCTTGGAAAATTCAATAAACTATAAATATCAAAATATGTTATTAGCTACCGATCTCGATGGAACTTTCTTAGGAGGTAAAAGCTTACATAAGCAACAATTATACAGGTTTATCCGGGACAATACGGGAGTTTGTCTTGTGTTTGTAACCGGCAGGGGACTGGAGTCGGTCATTCCCATATTAAATGACCCGATCCTGCCTAATCCGGATTATATCATATGTGATGTTGGCGCTACCATTGTAAATGGTCACACGCTGGAGCCTATTGAGCCCCTTCAGTCAGGTATCGAAAGACTTTGGCCCGGTAATCTTAAGGTAATTGAAAGTTTAAAAAACATCCCTGGTCTTGTTTACCAGGAGGTGCCCCAGCAAAGGCGCTGTTCCTTTTTTGCCGCAGATGACGCGATTGAACCGGTAAAATTATCTGTTACTGCACTGGATTGCGACGTTATTTATTCGGCAAACAAGTTCCTGGATGTACTTCCCAGTGGGGTAAACAAAGGGACATCGCTTACAAAACTGGTGGAATACCTGGGAAATAAGCCGGCAGAAGTACTGGTGGCCGGGGATACACTGAATGATCTTGCCATGTACCAATGC
>DASUMO010000548.1:0-3085 GCA_036277695.1 Chitinophagaceae bacterium | reverse complement strand
TGATCCGTTTTATACTCAAAGGCAAACTCGGTATTATCGAAGGAAATAACGGGAGAAGGATTCATATAGGCAATCTGAAATTGCGGCAAAAATAGCTGAATCCGGCTAATCGAAACGATGAGTTTTGGCTGCGGCAGGGACTTATCTTTGCGCAAATTTCAACCATGGAAGCTAAGAGAGCCTCGGAGAGCACAACGATCATGACGGAGCTGGTTTTACCCAACGATACCAATTTGTTCGGCAACCTGATGGGTGGCCGGCTCATGTATTGGATGGATATTGCAGCGGCCCTCTCAGCACAAAAACACAGCAATGCACCCGTAGTAACCGCGTCGGTAGATAATATTTCCTTTGAAAATCCCATTAAACTGGGCAATGTGGTGCATATCGAAGCCCGCGTGACCCGGGCTTTTAATTCATCCATGGAAGTGCATATGAAAGTGTGGGGCGAGGACCTGGCCCAGCAATACAAATACAAAAGCAATGAAGCCTATTATACCTTTGTTGCCCTGGATCCCAACAGCAGGCCCCGGCTGGTGCCCCCGCTAATGCCGGAAACCGAAGAAGAGAAAAAACTATACGATGGTGCCCTGAGGAGAAGACAACTGCGATTGATATTAGGAGGGAAAATGAAACCACATGATGCTGCGGAACTAAAAGCCCTTTTTGTAAAGGAATAAGTTTCTAAGTGGAGGAACAGCTTCCGTCTTCCTACTTCCTACTTCCGACTTCTTACTTCCTACTTATCCGTCGTCTGCCAGTGATGTTTACCCATCATCATGAATTTCTTACTCTGTTCTATTGCATCCATGACCTGCTCAAGGATTTGATCGGCAGGCGCTTCGTAATCGATGACCATGGGCTGCTTGAATTTTACAGAAAGCGTAGAGCCTTTCTTTTTAAATTTCAATCCTTTCTTATTGAAAGCCCTCCAGAAACCCGAGATCACAACCGGTATAACTATGGGTTTGATTTGTTTGATGATAAGGGCTGTTCCCTTCCGGCCCGGAGCAAAGGGTTTGGTAGTGCCCTGGGGAAAAGTGATCACCCAGTTTTTTTCCAGGGCCCGGTGTATCTTACGCGTGTCGGAAGGGTCCAGTCCCCTTCTCACTTCCTTCCCTTCCGCCCGCCAGGTGCGTTTAACAGTTAATCCTCCAGCCAATAGGAAAAGCCGGCTGATCAGCGACCCTTTCATGGTTTCTTCGGCTGCTACATAGTTTACCCTGGTAAAAGGATTCAACAGGTAATAGGGCACACCAAGCCGGTTCATCTTACCCCATTTCACGGCGCAAAAAATATGGAGAAAGGTAATCACATCGGCAAAATAGGTCTGGTGATTGCTGACAAATAATACGCGCTCACGGGGCAGGTCTTTGATATGCTCAGTGCCAGAAATTTTCAGTTTATTGATTATGGCAAGTCCCGGGTAAGAGAATAGTCCCACCAAAAAATAAACAATCTTCCGTACCAGGTTGACATTCTTGATCCGTTCGCCGATAGAGCTCATGCAATTGGTTTTACGGGCAATAGTTATTGAAATTAAGAAATTGCTAACGAACCCCTCTCACTCCTTTATGTAATTTCTCGGTCTCAAACATCTTTCTATTTAAAATTGTTGTATGAAATTGCTCTTTCTTTTACCCCTTATCATGGCATCCCTGCCGGTGCTGGCACAGCAACCCCTGCCCCACCCTTTTCCCAGGACCATTACCGTGAATGGCAGTGCCGAAATGGAAATCATTCCGGATGAAATTTTTGTGAACATCATGCTGCGTGAATACCAAAAAAGAGGCGAGGATAAAAACGACCTCGAAACCATAAAATCCCAGTTCCTCGAAAGTTGTAAAGCAGTTGGCCTCCCGGACTCCCTGATCAGTATCATTTCCTTTACCGGCTACAATAATTATTTTAATTACCGCAAAAAGAAAAAGAACCCCGACCTCATGGCAGGGATCACGTACCAGGTAAAATTCAGCAGCAGCAAAATGATGGATGCACTGGTTGAAAAACTGGATGACGAAGCCACCCAAAGTTTTGTGATTGCAGCTACCAGCCATAGCAGGATAAAGGAATTCAGAAAAGATCTCAAGATCCGGGCTGTGCAGGCCGCCAAAGAAAAAGGTCAATACCTGACCCAGGCCATCCAGGAAAAACTGGGTTCGGCCATTACCATTACAGAACCCGATGAATTGCAGGTAAGACCCCTTAACCAGCCACAGAATGTAACGATAAGGGGAGCACGAAGCAATAGCCTGATGGGTTTCAGCAGCGACATGGCTGCGACAGACAATGAAATAGATTTCAAAAAGATTACTCTCCGGTATGAAGTATCCGTGATTTTCGCCCTGCAATAAACTTTGTCCTTACAGCATAAAAAAAGCCCCTTTTATGGAGGGGCTTTGTTATAAAAAAGGAATTGCTATTCAGGCTTTTTTTCCTCTGTACTGCTGCTTTCCCCGCCCTCCATTTTCTTTTTCAGGTCGGCCAACACGCCCAGGTCACCGAGGGTAGCTTTCTCTACTTTACCCTGGATATTCTTGACGGTCTTCTTGGTCTTTTCAGCATCAGCCCTTGCTTCTTTCTTGGCGGCTTCTGCTTCTTCGTACTTCCCTTGTTCCCAGATACGGGTATGGGAAACAACGATACGCTTTTCATTGCGGTCGAACTCGATGACCATGAACTGGGAAGTTTCATCCGCACCGATACTCTTTCCATCTTCTTTTGCAAGATGACGGTTGGGAGCAAAACCTTCCAGGCCATAAGGTAATTGCACGGTCGCACCTTTATCATCCCTGCGGCTCACGGTGCCTTCATGAATAGTACCGATGGCAAATGTATCCTGCAGGGTATTCCAGGGATCTTCTTCCAGTTGCTTATGTCCTAACTGGAGTTTACGATTGTCCTTATCGATACCCAGGATCATCACGTCGATATTAGCGCCCACTTTCGTGTATTCACCGGGGTGATTGAATCGCTTGAGCCAGCTCAGGTCGCTGATATGGATCATGCCCCCGATACCGGGAGCCAGTTCAACAAATACCCCATAATTGGTGATATTCTTAACCAGGCCTGTATGACGGGTACC
>DASUMO010000547.1:0-4421 GCA_036277695.1 Chitinophagaceae bacterium | reverse complement strand
GGTCGCAAAAAACTGGTGGATAAAATTCCTCTCGCCACTGGCGATGAATTCAGGACATTACTTACAGCTGAAGCGAATAACAGGGTAGCCGATGATCCTTCGGCCAATTCATTATTAAATTTTGTCAATAATGTCGGTGGCCCCGGACTCTCGGCCTACTCAGGTAATACCGATTGGATTGATGCCGTGATCCGCTCCGCCAATTTTACCACTACCAACTTAAGTCTGGATGGCAGTTCTGAGAAGAACCGTTTTCACGTGGGTCTGGGTTATACCTATGATGAAGGCCTCGTAAAACATGTTCGCTATGAAAGGATGACCTTGAATGTGAGTGATGAATACAAGGTAAATAAAGTTTGGAAAGTGGGATTCAACCTGATAGGTTCTAAGGAAAAACTCCCTTATAACAGCGGCGCCCTGGAAAATGCAAGGAGATCATTACCGATCATTCCTTCCGCAACCACTTCCTTTTTTACTAAAAACCCCTATGGTATTGACTCCGGTTATTATGACCTGTACGCAACCACTCCCATCATCCAAAATTCAGAAACCAACCCGCTGGCAACGCTGGAGAATAACTGGGATAAAAAAATTGATGACAGGTATCGTTTTGTCGGAAACTTTTTTGTTGATATCAATATTACCAAAGACCTGAATTTCCGCAGCACCTGGTATGCCGACCTGAGCTACCGGAATAACCGGGAATATACACCGCTCTATGATTTATATGATCCTTCCAAGCCGGCCGGCTCTGAAGTGTTTGCCAAAAACAGCCTGACTGCTGTGCGACAGGACCTGATCAACACAAAAGCTTTCCAGCAGGATTATATCGCCACCTATAAGAAAAAATTCGGCGATCATTCTCTTACGGCAACCGCAGGATTTACAACCTACTATCATCGATTTGAGCAGGTAAGCGGCACAGTCAGCCAGAACACCGTTGGGGTAAATATCATTCCCGATAATAAACGCTTCTATTACCTGAATACAGGTTTCGGCGATGTAAAAAGTATTATCCCAACCAACCAAAGTGAGTACGCAACCGTTTCTGGTTTAGCGAGGGTGCTCTATAATTTTAAGAATAAATATTATCTCAATGCCAGTTTCCGCCGGGATGGTGCCAGCCAGATCAACCGGGACTATGACAAGAAGTTCCAGAATTTCTGGGCAGTGGGTGCAGCATGGGAAATCAGCCGCGAGTCATTTATGGATAACCAGCAGATTTTCAGCTTCCTGAAGCTTAAAGCTTCTACAGGCGTGTTAGGCAACTTCACGACCCAGGGTAAAGATTACCCGGCCTATCCCACCATTTCTGCAACCTCATCGGCTGTATTTGGTGAAAACCTGATACCCGTTTATGTTCCTGATTACCTTTATGACCCGAACCTGCACTGGGAAACTGTTAGTTCTTCCGAAGTAGGAGTTGAAGCTTCATTATTAAAAGGTGCGTTAAACGTGGAAGTGGATTACTACTATAAGAAAACAAAAGACCTCATCGTATTACTGGAGCCTTCTGGTATTTTACCAACCCTGACCAATAATGGTTCTATTGAAAACAAAGGCTTTGAGTTTTCAGCCAACTACACGCATACTTTCAACAAAGACCTGAAGTTGACCCTGGGTGGTAATCTCACAACCTATGATAATAAAGTGCTTCACCTTGAATATCCCACTCGTCAGCGGATATCTTCCAGTGAGCAGACACCTAACCAGACTCAAACAGGATTTCCTATCGGGTATTTCTATGGCCTGGTAGCGGATGGGATTTACCAGTCTTACGCGGATATCCTGGCCTCTCCCGTCAACACGATCAATGGTGGTGGCGTTAAACCCGGCGATCTGAAGTACCGGGACATGAATAAAGACGGCGTTATTGATGATGATGACAGGACAATGATTGGTAATCCAACGCCCGATTTCACGTATGGTTTCTCAGGTACGCTCAATTACAAAGCTTTTGAATTGGGGCTTGATCTTGCAGGTACTTATGGCAACGAGATCTACCGTGTATGGGGTACCTCGGAACAAAAGAACTCCGTTTATAACTATCCAAAATATTATACGGAAGCATGGACAGCTGCGGGCACATCCAGTACTGTACCGATCGTCAATCAAAATCACCTGGTCAACCGCGCTCCTTCTACTTATGGAATCGAAGATGGCAGCTTTTTCAGGATCAGGAATCTTAGTCTTGGCTATACATTTGCCCGTCTTCCCAAAGCAACAGGCATCAAAAACCTGAAACTTGCTGCCAGCGTACAAAACCTGAAGACATGGAAGGAGAACCTTGGATACTCACCTGAATATGCCGGTGATGCGCTTTCCTTCGGTATGGACTTTGGCGGAGCCGGAAGTGCTTTGCCCCGGATTATCACCTTTAGTTTAAATGCAAACTTTTGATGTTACACGTACTAAACATATTAAATATGAAACGAATTAAAAAGCTAATAGTCGGAACATTGATTGCTCTTCCCGCATTTACTATTTTGCCGGGATGCAAGAAATTTCTTGACAGGGAGCCTTTGTCAGTAACCGCCAACGATATCCAGGTAGGTGCGCTGGAAGGACAAGTGCTGGGATTGTACGGTGCTATCCGGAATTCCGCGGCCCAGCCTTATTGCGGGGATGGTTTTCAAAACATACCCTGGGTTGCTATGAATGGTTTCAGGTCTGACGACGCTGAACTGGTAGCCGACCCCGGTGCTTCGGCCTGGCACCAGACTTATGATAATTTTCAGTACACCAAGGATGACTGGGGAGCTGGTATTTACTGGGATAAACACTATGTGTTTATAGGTCTTTGTAATGACGCACTGGATGTGGCGGCCAAAGGCGGCTACACCGACCAGGCTTCGCTTATTAATGTGGCCGAGGCCAAATTTTTCAGGGCTTATACCTATTTCGATCTTGTAAGAACTTTTGGCGAAGTGCCTAAGATTGATTTTAAGATCAACTCCCCTTCGGATGGTTTTAAAGCAAAATCAACCGTAGCAGAAATTTATGCACTGATCGATTCGGATCTCACAGAAGCCAGGTTAACCCTTCCCACAACCTGGGAAACTAAATTCAAAGGAAGACTGACCAGTGGTGCGGCAAAAGCCTTACATGCCAAAACCCTTTTGTATCGCCAGCAATGGCAACAGGCTTTAACCCTCTTATCCGAGGTTATTGCTTCAAACCAGTATGCATTGGCCACTCCTTACTGGCAAATTTTCAAAAAGGAAGGGGAGTTAAATTCCGAATCAGTATTCGAGATACAGGCATCTAAGAAAGCCGGCGATGGTAATACTTACTGGAGCCGCCTGGGTCAGTGCCAGGGTGTGAGAGGCGGTTCAGGTGCCTGGGATCTGGGTTGGGGCTGGAATACACCTACCGAAGCCCTGGTAAATGCCTATGAAGCGGGGGATGTAAGGAAAAGTGCAACGATCTTGTATTCAGGTCAGTCTGATGGCGGTACTAATACAGGTGGTTATGGATTAACCCTGCCCAACCTCAGCAATGCATTATACTGGAATAAGAAAGTTTACAATAACTATAATGAATATTTAGCCGCCGGCCTGGGCACACCCAATAATGAAGCGCAGAACACCTGGGTAAACCACCGCGTGATCCGTTATGCGGATGTTTTGCTCATGGCAGCAGAAGCAGCCAATGAAGTAGGAGGCGGGCCTAATCAAACCCTTGCCACAACCTGGGTAAATATGGTACGCGACCGTGCCGAATTGCCCGATGTAAGTTTTACCAGCCAGGCGCAGATGAGAGATGTGATCAAACAGGAAAGGAGAGTGGAGTTTGCCATGGAATTTGAAAGGTTCTTTGACCTGGTGAGATGGAATGATGCGATCACGGTATTGCAGGGATCGGGATACCTGAACAAACATCGCTATTACCCGATTCCCAGCTCTGCCCTCAATGCTAACCCCAATCTCACGCAAAATCCTGAATGGTAAACGCTTGTTTTAACCTTTAAAAATGAGATTTATGAAACATAAACTAATGCATTTCTTGTCAGCGGCACTGGGCATCTTGCTGATCGGCAGTTGCCAGAAGTTGGATAAACCAGAAGTGGGGGATTATCCTCCTGATTCGAACCCGCCGGGCGGACCCCTTGCCTTTTACGCCGCCTTTGATGGCACAACGACTAACCCGCTGATGAATGCAGTGGATAGTATCCGGGCTAATTTTCCCAGCGAAAATCCCCTGCAAACCGTGGATGGGGTAAAAGGTAAGGCCGTACAGGGTGCCGCCAAAAAGTTTATTAAGTATCCTTCTTTTAATGATTGGACCGGTAGTAGTAGTTTCTCCGTATCTGTGTGGTTTAAAAAGAATGGCCAGACGCTGAACAATGTTGGCGGTAATGGCACGGAATACATTTTCTCGATGCGTTCTTCCGACAACAATTACCACTGGAGCAATGGCAT
>DASUMO010000546.1:0-19319 GCA_036277695.1 Chitinophagaceae bacterium | reverse complement strand
CGCAGGGACAGGGATCATTCCGGCCGATCTTCGGAGCCACTTTGATGGGTTCCTGTTTCACCGCAACATCAGCTCCACCCGGTTCAAACCGATCCCTTTCATTGGCGCCATAGTCCTGCCCGGCTGAATCAATCTCTTCTTTATTTGCCCGCATTTTACTGTAATCAGTCTTTTCCTGGCGACCCTCCCGCAGCGGAGCATTTTCCTGCTGAATGGGAATCGAGGAATGGCTGAGGAAAGATGCAATATTCTTATTTAATTCGCTGCCCATCCGTTTGAACATCCCGAATGCCTCTGTTTTGTAGATCACCAGCGGATCTTTTTGTTCCAGGTAGGCTGTCTGCACGCTTTGTTTCAAATCATCCATAGCGCGCAGGTGTTCTTTCCAGGCTTCATCAATCACAGCGAGGGTAATCGTTTTTTCCATGGAGGCGGCCAGTTCTCGTCCCTCGGTATCGATTGTTTTTTGCAGGGGCGTTAATACATTCAGCCCCTTGGCTCCATCAGTAATCGGTACCACCACATTTTCTATATGGGCACCCTGGGTAAGTCGAATGTTTTTGAATACGGGCAAAGCCTGTTTGGCAATCTCTTCCTTATGCTGTTCATAGCGCTCGATCGACTCTTTGTATAAACGATCTGTCAGGGAATTTACATCGGTTTTCAGGAATTCTTCCTGGGTGATGCTTACATCAATGGCCAGGTTCACGATACAGGCCATCCTGAAACCTTCATAGTCGTCTTCGGCTTTATAACCGGCTACGATATCCTCGGCAGTCACACTAAACGCGTTATCAATATCCAGTGCCAGTCTTTCCCCGAACAGCGCATGGTTGCGGCGGGAATAAACTGCCGTACGCTGCTTATTCATCACATCATCATATTCCAGCAGCCGTTTACGGATACCAAAATTATTTTCTTCCACTTTTTTCTGCGCCCGCTGAATACTATTGCTGATCATGCTATGCTGAATCACATCGCCTTCTTTATAACCAAGCTTATCCATCAGGGCGGCGATCCTTTCACTGCCAAACATCCGCATCAGGTCATCTTCCAATGAAACATAGAACTGGGAAGAACCCGGGTCGCCCTGGCGACCGGCCCGTCCTCTTAACTGGCGATCCACCCGTCGGCTTTCATGTCTTTCGGTACCAATGATGGCCAAACCCCCGGCTTCTTTTACGCCGGGCCCCAGTTTGATATCGGTACCCCGACCCGCCATATTCGTGGCAATCGTTACAGCCCCGGCTAGTCCCGCTTCCGCCACTACCTGGGCTTCCCTCGCATGTTGTTTTGCATTCAACACATTATGGGGGATCTTCTTTTGTTGCAACATCCGGCCCAGGAGCTCACTGATTTCAACAGAGGTAGTACCGACCAGCACGGGTCGGCCGGCATTACGCAGGATCTCTATTTCATCAATGACTGACTTGTATTTTTCACGTTTGGTTTTATAAACAAGATCCTGTCTGTCGTCGCGGATCATCTTCACATTGGTGGGAATGGTGACCACGTCCAGTTTATAAATACTCCACAATTCAGCAGCTTCCGTTTCAGCTGTACCCGTCATACCCGCCAGTTTGTGGTACATCCTGAAATAATTTTGCAGGGTTACCGTGGCATAAGTTTGGGTCGCCGCTTCAATTTTTACATTTTCCTTGGCCTCTATCGCCTGGTGAAGCCCGTCACTGTAACGCCTGCCATCCAGGATACGCCCGGTTTGCTCATCTACGATCTTGATGGCTCCGTCCATTACAACGTATTCTACGTCCTTGTCAAATAATGTATAGGCCTTCAGTAATTGCTGTACGGTATGGATGCGGTCGGCTTTTTGCGCATAGTCATTCAGGATAGCTTCTTTCTCATGTAGCTTTTCGTCGGAGGGCATTTCTTTCTTTTCGATCTCCGCGAGTTTTACACCTATATCAGGAAGAATAAAGAATTCGGGATCCTCACCGGATTTGGTGATCATGTTCAGGCCCTTATCGGTCAACTCAACGGAATTGTTCTTTTCATCAATATGAAAAAGCAGGCCCTCATCCACGATATGCATATTCCGTTGCTGATCCTGGAGATAATGATTTTCCGCCTTTTGCATTTTCACTTTGATACCTGGCTCACTGAGGAATTTAATGGTAGGACCGTATTTTGGTAAACCGCGAAAAGCCCTGAATAAGTAAAGTCCGCCGGTTTTTGGATCATCTTCTCCTTTCTCAAATAATTTTTTAGCTTCATTCAGGCATTGCCGCACGATTTTTTCCTGTTCCTGTACTAATTGCTGAATCCGGGGTTTGTGCACATGGAATTGCTGATCCTCGCCTTTGGCAACCGGGCCTGATATAATCAGCGGGGTCCTGGCATCATCGATCAACACGGAGTCAACTTCATCCACCATAGCGAAATGATGTTTGCGTTGAACCATTTCCTCGGGTGAATGGACCATATTATCCCGCAAATAATCAAAGCCAAACTCATTATTGGTACCATAAGTTATATCAGCCAGGTAGGCTTTTCTTCTGTCTTCACTGTTGGGCTGGTGTTTATCGATACAATCCACCGTAATACCCAGCCATTCAAAAATAGTCCCGTTCCATTCCTGGTCACGGCGGGCCAGGTAATCGTTCACCGTTACGATATGCACCCCTTCCCCGGCCAGGGCATTGAGGTAGGCCGGTAATGTTGACACCAGCGTCTTACCTTCTCCTGTCGCCATCTCTGCAATTTTACCCGAATGCAATACCATACCGCCGATAAGTTGAACATCATAATGCAGCATGTTCCAGGTAATCTGACCACCGGCGGCGGTCCAGCTATTTTTGAAAATAGCCTGGTCTCCGTCTATACGTATATAATCTTTTTTCACGCTCAGGTCACGATCCATATCCGTAGCCGTTGATACGATTTCGGTATTTTCTTTGAACCGCCGTGCTGTTTCCTTTACTACGGCAAAAGCTTCGGGGAGGATTTCCTCGAGTATCTCTTCGATTTTTTTATCCCGGTCTTTTTTAAGTTTATCGACCTCCTGGTACACCATGTCCTTACCCACCAGGTCATTAAAGGGCAGATCATCGGCTTCTTTGTTTTTCGAAGCTATTTCCGCGTCGATGCCTTGCAGGTATTCGCGGATACGGCTCCTGAACTCCTGGGTTTTATTGCGAAGCTGGTCATTGCTGAGGGAAGCATAGGAAGCAAAATGCTGGTTGATCTTATCTATTTGCGGCAGGATTTTTTTTACATCCTTCTCCGATTTACTGCCACCAAAAATCTTTTGAAAAAAACCTAACATATTAGAGGTATTGGCCCCGTCCTGATTCGCTTCAGTGTCAGGGAATGATTATCAATTTTGATCAATGATTTAGTCAAAAAAAATGCTACAAAAAATTGTAAGCCAATTTGACAGCTCCGTTTTTTTATTCGGAGGGGTCAAAGATAAGAGAATTCAGGGGTAGTTAAGGAGGGGAAGCGACATTATAAAGTAGTGAAAAGGATAGTCTTACCAGCAATTTTGCGCTTGTTCACGTACCTTCGGCTCTTGAATTTTATTTAATACTTCCCGAATGAGAACGGGCATTTTTATTTTCATACTGATCGCTTCTTGTTTGACTTCCTGTTCCGACCTAGAAAACGATGTCCGGGATAGTGAAGACCTGTATTTAGATTACCAGGTTTCGGGAAACGAGGATAATGATTTGCTCACGGTTCTGCTCCAATTTCACCGGGGAAGTCAGCATGGATCTACTGTGCTATTGGATGAGCCTTCCCGTGTAGAACTGGATGGTGATATTGTGATGGCGGATAGTACAGTTATAACCGGTCCATTTTATGAGGTTCAGCGTCCCCTCTCGGATTTTGCCGGGTCTCACCAGATCGTATTTACAGCCAGTTCGGGTAAAGAATACCGGGAAGAGTTTGTATTTCAACCGGTTTCCCTGCACACTGCACTGCCGGATACTATTCGGCGGGGAGAGCTGGTATTGGAATTGGGTGGATTAAAAAAAGGAGACAGGGTCAGGATCCTGATGACAGATACCTCTTTTACGGGTGAGGGAATTAACCGGATGGATACACCTGTCAACGGACAGCTATTAATACCCCGGCAGGAGTTAAATGCCTTATTGAGCGGACCTGTAAATCTTGAGATCATAAAAGAAACTGAAACCCGTATAAAAAAGGCCCCGGCTGGCGGCAGATTATTTGTTTCTTATGGACTAAAACGGGAATTTTTCCTGGCCGATTAGCCTTTGGGCGCAAACCCTGGGAAGATTCGGCCCTAAATAGCAGAGTTTAAAAGTCAAAACCATACCTTTGCGCCCGGAAAACAAACCGGTTAAATCTAGTCTAATCCTGGGAACAGGTAAATTCTAAACAGGTCAAATGGCAGGTCAACTTAAAGAAGTCCGCAACAGGATAAAATCAGTTCAAAGCACCCAGCAGATCACCAAGGCGATGAAAATGGTAAGTGCCGCTAAATTACGCCGTGCCCAGGATGCCATTATTCAAATGCGTCCCTACGCTAAAAAATTACAGGAAATGCTCAGCAATATCGTGAGCAATAGTGATGGCGAAGTCAACATGAAGCTGGCCACCGAAAGACCAATTGAAAAAGTATTACTGATTGTAATTACCAGTGACCGCGGGCTGGCCGGGGCCTTTAATGCCAACGTGATAAAACTGGCCAAGGCTACGATTGCAGAGCGCTATGTTGCACAACAGAAAAAAGGAAATATTACGATCTGGAATATCGGGAAAAAAGGATACGAGCATTTTACCAAGAATAATTACAAGACCGACGCCACGCATAAGGATATATTCCTGCACCTGACTTTCGAGAACGTTCAATTGGCTTCGCAGGCTGCGATGAAGGCTTTCGAGGAAGGAAAATTCGATGTGATCGAACTTGTGTACAGCCAGTTTAAAAATGCAGCCACCCAGCGTTTTGAAGTGGAACGTTTCCTGCCCATTCCAAGAGTGGAAAAGAAAGAGGGAGCTACCAAGGCCAATTTTATTTTTGATCCTTCCCAGGCTGAACTGGTAGCCGAACTAATGCCCAAGATCCTCAATACGCAATTATATAAAGCGGTGCTTGATTCCAATGCTTCTGAACATGGAGCCCGTATGACCGCTATGGATAAAGCCAGCGAGAATGCCAATGAAATGTTGCGCAGCCTGAAGATTTCTTATAACCGGGCCAGGCAGGCAGCGATCACTACTGAGCTCACAGAAATCGTCAGCGGTGCAGCCGCTTTGCAGGGTTAAGTACCAGATATCATGATAAATAAACGAACAGGAATTTACTCTCCTCCTGGTTCTGTAGTATTTGGAGAGATCCGAAGGGATGGGCATTGGGGTAGTGGCTTTGTCAAACTCATCAACAATTAAAATAGTAGGGAGACGGGAACTGTTAACGGATTTTTACGATGTCATTATATGATTATGCACATAATTTCGTTTATGTAAAGAGAATGTGCAAAACCTCATTTGCGCTATTTATACGCTATAATTAATTTGGCCGGTATTATTACTTTATCAATTTATGGAAATAACCAATCTTATACCCCATATTGAAGCCTTGATCTTCGCCAGTGAAAAACCCCTGACCACACTTGAAATTACTGACCTGGTCAATAATGCCCTGGGTTATATGGATGATAAGATCGAGCTGGATAAGGTGGAAGCTGCCCTGGAAGGAATAGTTGAAAAATACAGTGCCGATTTCTATCCTTTTGAAGTAAGACAAAGCGGCGGGGGCTGGCAATTCCTGACACGTAAAGAATACCACAAAACAATTGCGCAGTTGAATGGCGATAAATTCCTGAAACGGCTCTCGGCTGCAGCCCTGGAAACCCTGGCTATCATTGCTTATAAGCAACCGGTGACCAAAGGAGAAATTGAAGCTATTCGCGGGGTGAGTTCCGATTATGCCGTTCAGAAATTATTGGAAAAAGAATTGGTCATGATAACCGGCAGGAATGAAAAACTGCCCGGCCATCCCCTGGTTTATTCCACTTCTAAGAACTTCATGGATTATTTTGGTATCAACTCAGCTGATGACCTGCCCCGTATTAAGGAAGTCCTGGCCGAACAACTGGTTGAGCCTACCGTTATGAAGGAAGTGCTGCAACCAAAAGAAGAAAAACCGATCGGGTCTATTGATGAAAATGACAACAGTGAAGCACTGGCTGTGACCGAAGAAGGGGAGCTGGTCAGTAAAGCTGACCAGGACGAAATGGAAGGTTAATTCTTACTAGCTTTTATATATTCAGGCTGCCAATCAGGGCGTGTTGTGGTTTGGCACCATGACACGCCTTTTTTAACTTCGCCAGCCTATGCCACAAGAACTTTCCCCCGAACAACTGGTAGCAGCAGCAGAACAATTCGGCACTCCATTATATGTCTATCATGCTGAAAAAATAAAAGAACAGTATCAAAAGCTGGCCTCTGCTTTCAGCGGGAATAATGTGCAATTTTTTTATGCCTGTAAGGCCCTTACCAATATCAATATCCTCCGTTATATAAAGGACCTGGGCGCAAATATTGATTGTAGTTCCATCAATGAAGTAATGCTGGCCCGGCATGCCGGGTTTACGCCGGACAGGATCCTGTACACATCCAATGGTATCGCGTTTGAAGAAATCCGCCAGGCAAAAGAACTCGGCGTTTACATTAATATTGACAGTCTTTCCAACCTGGAAAAATTCGGGAAAGCATACGGGCATACTTACCCCGTAGGGATCAGGCTCCGCCCCAATATTCTGGCAGGCGGCAATATCAAAATCTCAACGGGTCATGACAAAAGCAAATTTGGTATCCCTGTTGAACAGCTTGAACAGGTGTTGGCCCTGGTAAAAGAATATGATTTGTATATCCGCGACCTGCATATTCATACTGGCAGCGATATCAGGGATGTAGATGTGTTTGTGAAAGGGATAGAAGTCCTGTTTGACCTCATCCCTCATTTCAAAGAACTTGATGTTATTGATTTGGGTGGAGGATTTAAAGTTCCATATAAAGAAGGGGATCCCGAAACAGATATACCCCTTCTCGCCCAAAAAGTAAAAGAGGCATTTGCTGTCCATCCTAACCCGGGAGGCAAACCCCTTCAAATTTGGTTTGAGCCGGGAAAATTCCTCGTGAGTGCGGCAGGATACCTGGTTGCTCAGGTTAATGTGATCAAAGAAACAGCTGCCACAACCTTCGTGGGATTAAATACCGGTTTCAACCATTTGATACGTCCTATGTTTTATGATGCCTATCACCGGATCAGGAATATCAGCAACCCGGGTGCTGGCAAAAAAAACTATACGGTGGTGGGAAATATTTGCGAAACCGACACCTTCGCCTGGGACCGCCCGCTCAACGAAGTCAGGGAAGGTGATTACCTGGTTTTTTACAACGCGGGTGCTTATGGGTTTGAAATGTCCTCGCGTTATAATTCGCGGTTCAGGCCTGCTGAAGTATTAATGATGGGAGATCAATTCTACCTGATCAGGACAAGAGACGAATTTAATGACCTGCTGACCCGGCAGGTTGAAGTATTAAAATGACCAGGGTTATTGCAAAGCTGTAACGGTGGATAGGATACTGGTCTTTGACGTGACCGGCGTCTCATTACCCATTCCCTGCGTGGTGCCGCTGGATTCGGTTTGTAAAGATTTTGACCGAACGAGCCCGGTTGCCTTATCGACAATAATTTTCCCCGTTGTTTTATTATTCATCGAAGTGGTTAATTCCATACCGCCCATTATCTCCAGCTTTGAAACGGTGGAGGAACTGCCTGCCAGGTCTACTACTAATGTTGAATCGGTTATTTCGGACAGGGTATAGTTATTCGTGAATTTCCCGTCCTTGTTTTCAAAAGTTTCAGTCCAGCTATCTCCTTTGGTTACACTGGTATCGGGAAGGACTTTAAAAAAACTATTCCCTCCTTTTGAAGGAGGTTCCACCACATCGAGAATATCATTCAGCATGGCCGTAATGATCTTGAGTCTTTCATCCATTTCAGTGGCTGCCAGCTTTTCGGGTTGTACCAGGAGTACTTTGCCTGAAGGATCAATGATCATATCATAGGTTTTTGCGAGCGTTTCTTTGATCGGGTTACCCAGGGGCCCCTGCATATCTTTTTCATTATTCGAATCAAAAGGTCTTTTTTGCCCCATTCCCTCGAAATTGAATTTTATACTTTTAGGTTCATGGTGTAACGTACTGTTATCATCAGTGTGATTGGTAACCTTGTAGACATGTACTGCGGCGCCTTCTACATTCATTTCTATCGCCTGGCCCATGGCTTGTTGGGCAATGGTTTTTTTTACTTCACGGTTGATCTGCAGGCTTTGGCCCGGTTGAAATACCAGCCGGGGTTTTATGGATTGGGCAGAACCTGCGAGAACAAGGATTAACAGGAAGGATAACAAAGTAAATTTTTTCATAATCGAATTATTGAAAGGAAAGTGAAGTGCCCGGGCAAATTTGACGAATCTAATTGGAAAAAGGTGGTTTGATTTTTGAAAATATATTCAAAACCACGGAGCAGAAGCCGTAAATTTTCCAGCTGATATCCTTACATTTATTATATCTGTTCACGTTAAAATCATTACCATGCCTATCCGTATGACTGATGACCCCATCGATCCGAACCAGCAGGACGATGATGGCGGTGGAGGGGGGCGTCGACCCAATTTGCCTGGAGGAGGCGGAGGAGGATTGATTTCCCTGGTACCCTTATTGCTCGGTCTATTCAAAGGCAAGGGGATTATCGTTTTATTATTACTTGCTGGCGGTGCCTATTTCTTATTGGGAAGGGGTGGGGGGTGCAATGTTCAGCAGGCTATATCACAGTTTTCCCAAAGCGGTTATGATTTTAACGCGGATACATTCAGCAAATCTTCGGTATACGAGGAACTGGATGCCGGGAACCCGCAAAATGCCCTGCCAGAGGCGGTTTCGCTTTTGAAATTTGCTCCCCAACGAAGCAACCAGGGCCAACAGGGTAGTTGTGTGGCCTGGAGTTGCGCCTATGCGGCTCAAACGATTTTAACCTCGGCAGCCACCGGTCAGAATCCCGACCAGATTGTTTTCAGCCCCTCTTATTTATATAACCAGATTCGCCTGGAGGGATGCCAGGGTTCCTATTTGCACCGCGCCATGGAAGCGATGAAAGCGAATGGAGGTGTTCCCCTCCGGCAATATCCCTATAACGACCAGGAATGTGACCGTATGCCTTCCTCTTCGGATGTGCAGCAGGGACGACAAAATACCATACATGGGTTTACCCGACTAACCAGTGGCGATAATATTGACCAGATCAGCGTCCGTGCAATAAAAGAACACCTCGCCAAGGATGCGCCTGTGGCAATCGGGATGATGGTTGGGCAGAGTTTTATGCAGGATATGATGGGCCAGGACCTTTGGCAACCCGGTTCCATGGATGCTTCGCAAATGGGAATGGGCGGACATGCCATGTGTGTGATCGGGTACGATGACAGGAAATACGGCGGTGCATTCCAGATCATGAATAGCTGGGGACCTGAATGGGGGAATAACGGGGTGGCATGGGTTAAATATGGCGATTTCAGGAATTACGTAAGGGAAGCTTATGGTATTGATCCTTTACCGAAAAGATCGAATGTTGCCAATATACCCCTGGAATGCACGATAGGCCTGGTCAATAATGACGATAAACAATATATCCAACTTCGTTCGGCCGGGGGCAATGAATTCCAGACTCTGACTCCCATCCGCATTGGTACCCGGTTCAAAATGGAGGTAAAGAATTCCACCGAATGTTATGTCTATATCTTCGGGCAGGATGAAAACCAGAAAAGTTTTGTCCTGTTTCCCTATTTGAAACCGGGTGAGACAGTTTCGAAACATTCTCCTTATATGGGAATTACAGGTTACCGGCTTTTTCCCAGGGCCCAGTCACTGGAAGCAGACGCTATCGGGAACAGGGATTATATTGCTATTGTTACCAGCAAAGAGGAACTGGACTATAACCAGCTAAATCAGGCTATCAGTAATAGCAGCCAGACTACTTATGCGGGAAAAGTGAATGAGGCGCTCCGGTCTATCCTCATCCCTTCTGCACAGTATAGCAGTGGTCCGGGAGGAACAATCTATTTTAGGGTCAATGCAAACGATAATAAGGCGGTCGCGGTGATTGTAGCCTTTGACAAACAATAGCTGTAGTCAAACGCATCGGGATATATCATGATAAATAAAATCTTTTGGTTTTCCTGGTTCATTCTGGCTTGTGATAAGATTTCAGCCCAGGATATGTCAAAATTCAGGCTCTACAACCCCCCGGAACAGGCGGAGAAACGGATTGGGATTCTGACCAGGGAAGCAAAGGCCGAAGGTAAACATGTACTGATCCAGGTCGGAAATAATGGGTGTGTTTGGTGCGCCCGGTTTACAGATTTGGTAAACAAGGATTCCACTATCGGATCACTGCTGCGGGATAATTATATAATGTACCATCTTAATTCGAGCAAAGAAAATCCTAATGAAAGAATCCTCCGGAAATACCGTTTTCCGCAGCGTTTCGGTTATCCTGTGTTTTTGATCTTAAATGGCAGGGGAGAACTGATCCATACGCAAAATTCGGTTTACCTGGAGCAAGGCCTTGACTATAATAAAGAGAAAGTGCGGGAATTTTTACAGCAATGGACCAGGTCGGCTATGGATCCTCAACAATTCAAAATACAATGATGAATCCCGGTGCCGCAGCATGCATAAAATTGATCGGGCATCCTGTCCGTTTCAGGCTGTTTTTATTGTCTAAATTACCCAGCGCTTATTTTTCGGGTGTCCGGGTTAAAGAAATCAGTGAACAAAGATGCATAGTAACCGTACCGTATAAATGGTTTTCCCAAAACCCATTCCGTTCTACTTATTTTGCCTGCCAGAGTATGGCTGCAGAAATGAGTACGGGAGCCCTTGCAATGGCCCAGGTTTACCAGCGTAAGCCCTCCGTTTCGATGCTGGTTACAAAAGTTGAATCAGAATATTTTAAAAAGGCCACAGGACTCACGAGCTTTACCTGTGAAGATGGGGAATTGATTGGGCAGGCCGTTCAGGACAGTATAGATAGCGGGGATGGAAAAACAGTCAGGGTCCATTCCCTCGGCAGGAACGAGGGTGGGGAAACCATTTCAGAGTTTTTCATTACCTGGTCATTTAAGGCAAAAAAAGCTAATTGATCGGGATGATTTCAGGGAGTAAACAACCGGGATAGATTTAATCACTTAAAGCTTCTTTTCAACAGGGGCACCAACGATTTTATGAAAATTGCATTTCATGGCGCTGCCCGAACCGTTACGGGATCAAAGCACCTGCTTACATTGAAAGACGGGAGAAAATTATTGCTCGACTGCGGTATGTTCCAGGGCATGGGTAAGGAAACAGATATGATGAACCGTGACCTGGGGTTCAATGCGGCAGATGTCACAGCCATGATTCTTTCCCATGCGCACATTGATCACAGTGGTTTAATACCGAAACTTGTAAAAGAGGGATTTGGCGGAAAGATCTTCTGTACACCCGCCACCCGCGAGCTGACCAATACACTTCTTGAAGATTCTGCTGAGATCCAGGAAGACGAAGTAAAATATACAAACAAACGAAGAGCCATGGACGGGCTGCCCTACCTGCATCCTTTATATACACTTGAGGATGCGAGGAAAAGCATAAGTCATTTTGCCGAAGCTCATTACGGGGAATGGTTCAATGTTATGGAGGGTGTGCAGGCTATGTTCACCGATGCCGGGCATATTATTGGCAGTGCCTGCGTACATCTTCGTGTTATGGAGAATGGCCGGCAAACGACGATCACATTTAGCGGTGATGTGGGCCGCTACCGGGATGTGATCCTTAAATCACCGGAAACATTTCCTCAGGCGGATTATATAATTCTTGAATCTACGTATGGTAATAGCCTGCATGATGTGAATGTAACCACACCCGACATATTATTGCGTTGGATTGAAAAAGCCTGCCTTTATAAAAAAGGCAAACTCATTATGCCGGCTTTCAGCGTGGGACGTACGCAAGAACTCCTGTTCGCACTAAACCAGCTTGAAATCGAAAACCGTTTACCGGAGCTGGATTATTATGTAGACAGCCCGTTGAGCGTGGAAGCCACGGAAATCGTGAAAAAGTACAGCGGGTATTTTAATAAAACGATACAAAAAATACTGGAATCAGATAATGATCCCTTTTCATTCAAGGGTTTGAAATACATCAAATCTGTAGAACATAGTAAATTGTTGAACTTCCAGGACGGTCCTTTTGTGATTATTTCAGCCAGTGGAATGGCCGATGCCGGAAGGGTAAAACACCATATCAGTAATAACATTGAAAACAGTCATAACACCATCCTACTTACTGGCTATTGCGAACCCAATTCATTAGGTGGCCGGTTGATGGCCGGAGCTAAAGAAGTCGGCATTTTTGGCGTTCAGCACGAAGTGCATGCGGAAATCGGGGGCATCCGGAGCATGAGTGCTCACGGGGATTATGAAGATCTGAGTCAGTGGCTGGCCTGCCAGGATAAACAACAGGTAAAAAGGATATTCCTGGTACACGGTGAGTATACTGTACAAATGGATTTTAAACAGCGGCTGGTAAACAAAGGTTTTGTCGACGTTGAAATCCCCGAGCGTCATTACGAGATCGGGTTAACCTGATTTATTCGTCAGAGGAGAAGTATTTTCAGTCCTTTGGTTAAAATTTAGCAGGCGCCGGAAATCGCAAAGCGCTGATATAACTTGCTATAACGGTTTGTTAAGGTTATGACAATAGTCTGACATGTATATCTGAATCTTCCTAATCCAAATTTTTATAGGACAAATCGCTCTCCAATACTTTCACATCTCTTTAATAAACCCGGCACAAATTTTTCCGTTTATAGTTTGACCATTAATCAATCAACTAAAAACGAAAGGAGATCAAAATGATGAAGAACCTGAAGTTGTGGAGCGGAAGCCTTGGAATCGTCTTCTTGCTTGCAAGTTGCGCATCCACAGCTCATATTGAAAAAGACGATAGCACGAATTTCAGACAATATAAAACCTTTGCCTGGATGGATAAAGACGGCGAAGGGAAAAATGACCGTAACCGGAAAAACGACCTGACAGAACAAAAAGTTAAAGATGCTGTCAGTAAAGAACTTGTTAAGACTGCCGGGTGGCGGGAATCGAAAAACCGGCCGGACGTTTTACTGAGTTATGATGTGCTGGTGGAAAAAACGGTGAAAGAACAAACTGACCCGGTCTATTCCAGGCCTTTTACCCGTGTATTTTATAATCCTTATACACGCCGGTACAGTACCATTTACTATCCTTCGCAGTTCCTGGGCTATGACCGGGATCAGCGTTCAGTAAGAGAAGGTACAGTTACAATCACGATGATCGATGCCAAGTCAGATAAAACGGTTTGGCAGGGATGGACGACTGATGAAGTGAATAACCGGAATCTTTCTTCCAAAGAGATCCAAAATGCGGTTCGTTCAATATTCAGAAAATTCGATGTCGCGAAAAACTAATTTAGTACAGGACGGTTCCGGACAGCCTCTTGCCTTTGCAGGAGGCTTTTTTATTACCTTATGTTACCTTCTTGTTTTTTATTTCCAGGGACATGGTATCACTACTGGTGGAGTGCTCCGGCCTCTGAGGATCAACGATAATTCCCAGGTATTGGGGCGACGGGGCGCTTCATTTAATTTTGAAATGGTTAAATCATACGAGATCCCTACCTGGAAATCACCATAGGAAAAACCGGTATAGGGAACAATAGCATTGTCAGACCAATACCAGATGCCTCCCGTCAGCAGGATATCATGTTGTGAAGGCGGGTAGTACCCAATGGCAGCCCCGAAGGAATAATAAGATGCTTTTGACTGGTATTGGTAAATGGCATTTGTATTCAATACAACCCTTTCCTTCAGGAAAGTCTCAAAATTCGCATGTACCACTTTACGCATCGCCAGTATTTGATTCGGGTCTTTCAGGAAGGTTTGCTTGGGTTTGTTTACATGGAAAGCGGCAACACCGATATCGAAATTACTTTTTTCATTGGTTGAGCTGTAAGTAAGCCCGGCACTGGCGGAAAAATAGGGTTTCATATTGGAAAGGCTTACCTCCCCGGTTGGTAAATTGGTATTAAAACCAAAGCCTGTAAATTGTTCTTCAAAATCGATCCGGTCCCACTCAATGGTTCGGTTGCCGTAAATGGCACCGAAACCAGCAGTGACCTTATTAATATTATCTCCTTCGGTCAGTTTTACACTATAAGACAAATTCGTAGATGCATAAATGCTTTTGGCAATCCCACCCATAGCCCGATCCATCATCAGCATGGCGCCAATTCCCATCACATTTCCTTCGGGCATATTCGGGACTTTATTCTGGAATATTTTCCGGTCAAAGGAAACGGTACCGGTAACATAAGGACTTGCCGGTCCCAGCCACTGGTTCCTGAAATTAGAAATCAGCCGCCAGTCCGCATTGATATTCGCAGTCAGCGCCGGGTTGATGTTCAGCGGCGAAGAAAAGAACTGCGAAAAACTGGGGTCCTGCGCATGGGTATTCCCTGCAAGCAGCAGCGGAAATGCGAGGAAAATGATTTTTTTCAGCTTTTTCATATCGTTACAAATTATCGTAATAATATCGAGTTACCTGCTTTCTTGAAATGTCGCCCGTCTTCACCTATAGCTTCCAGGGTCCAGGTATAAGTATCCTGGACCTGTGGTATGCCCTTGAATATGCCATCCCATCCATGACCGATGGTTCTTGTTTCAAATACCAGCTGTCCCCAACGGTTGAAGATTCTAAAATATTTGAGTTCAGCAATATTCACAGTCAGCGGGAATAACTTATCGTTATGACCATCCCTGTTGGGTGACCATGCCTTGGGTACAAATATGTCGGAACGGATGACAGGGGCCTGTGATGGTTCCATTCTGATAAGGACAGTATCAATAATAATACAGCCGCTGTCGGTTACGATCCGCACATTGTATTCCATTCCAGTAGTATGCTGGAAGATCGGGTTCCTGATATTGGTCGCGCTCAAACCGATGGGCGGTGTCCAGGTAAATGAAATACCAAGATTCCGGGCGGTCAGTTGTAAGGCAATATTCGGTTGTGCCGTAAGCGTAGCATACCGAACACCCGGTGGCACCTTTGTAACGATTACGGTCACCTCTACTGGTTGGGTAGTCGTACAATTATTGACGCCTGTTGCCTTAATATAATAAGTTCCGCTTTGAGACACAGCCGTAGGATTAGCCAATGGTATGGTAGCTCCCGGATCGCTCCAGTAAGTAAAGGTAAGTCCGGGGCTGCTGCCGGCAGTTATTGACGGTGCAGTCAGGTCAACGGTTGCCGGTTCGCAAACTGGCGGCGGGTTATTGACTACGAGCACGGGTGAGGCCAGCACATCCAGGATCAGGGTGGCCACCGAATCACAGCCATTGGCACCCGTCAATGTCACATTATAAGTTCCGGCTGCGTTATAGTTATTTCCATTCCAGTTATAAGGTAATTCGTTTTGACAGATGGTTACATTGGTGAGAGAACTGGATGTAGGCTTCACCGTCAATACAAGGGTGGCGACCGTATCGCAACCTGTGCTGGCAGGGATCGTGTCAGTATAAGTTCCCGGAGCATTATAGTTATTTCCATACCAGTTATATGGTAATTGATTAGCACAAATTGTTACGGTCTGGGTGGAAGGTATCAATGGATTCACTATCAATACCAGTGTGGCAACCGTATCGCAACCTGTATTGGCAGGGATAGTGTCAACATAAGTGCCGGTTGATGAATAGGCATTGCCATACCATATATATGGCAGCTGGTTGGCACAAACAGATACCTGGGTTGTAGTTACCAATAACGGATTAATGTTCAATATTAGCGTAGCAATCGTATCGCAACCGGATGATGCAGGCAATGTATCGGTATAAACCCCGGTGGCGTTATAGGTATTTCCGTTCCACGTGTATGGTAACTGGTTCACACAGACTGAGGCTATGGTTGTGTCGGTTAGTAACGGATTAACAACGAAGAGGAGGGTAGCAACAGAATCACAACCAAATTGGGAAGGCAGGGTAGCCGTGTAGGTACCACTACCCATGAGTGTTTGGCCATTCCATGTATAAGGCAGTTGATTCTGGCAAATCGTTATGTTCTCAGATCCTGTAACATTTGGATTAACAACCAGTGTCAGGGTGACAAGTGAGTCACAACCTGTACTGCTTTGCAGGGTTGCCGATGTTGTACCGGCCTGGTTAAGGGTCTGCCCATTCCAGGTAAATGGTAACTGGTTCTGGCAAATCGTAATGGTTTCGGACCCCGTTACTGTTGGGTTCACGATGAGTGTGAGTGTAACAAGTGAGTCGCAACCTGCGCTGCTTTGCAGGGTAGCAGTTGCTGTTCCGGCCTGTGTAAGTGTTTGACCATTCCAGGTATACGGCAATTGAGTTTCACAAATGGTGATGATCTCAGCACCCGTAACATTGGGATTAACAACCAGTGTCAGGGTGACAAGTGAGTCACAACCAGCACTACTTTGCAGGGTAACTGTTGTTGTACCAGCCTGTGTAAGGGTTTGACCGTTCCAGGTATAGGGTAACAGGTTCTGGCAAATAGTTATGGTTTCACTTCCCGTAACGTTTGGATTCACGTTAAGTGTAAGTGTTACTAATGAGTCACAACCCGCACTGCTTTGCAGTGTGGTGGTTGCTGTACCAGCCTGAGTAAGCGTCTGGCCATTCCAGGTATAAGGCAACTGATTTTGACAAATAGTTATGGTTTCGCTTCCAGTAACATTCAGGTTCACATTAAGCGTGAGTGTTGCCAATGAGTCACAACCCGCACTGCTTTGCAGGGTGGCGGTTACTGTACCTGCTTGTGTAAGTGTTTGTCCGTTCCAGGTATAAGGTAACTGGTTCTGGCAAATAGTTATGGTTTCACTTCCCGTAACGTTTGGATTCACGATAAGTGTAAGCGTAACGAGTGAGTCGCAACCCGCGCTGCTTTGCAGGGTAACTGTTGTTGTACCAGCCTGTGTAAGAGTTTGGCCGTTCCAGGTATAAGGCAATAAGTTTTGACAAATAGTGATGGTCTCATTTCCTGTTACGTTTGGATTCACTATAAGTGTGAGCGTAACGAGTGAGTCGCAACCTGCGCTGCTTTGCAGGGTTGCGGTTGCGGTACCGGCCTGTGTAAGAGTTTGACCGTTCCAGGTATAAGGCAATAAGTTTTGACAAATAGTGATGGTTTCCGATCCGGTAACATTCGGATTCACGATGAGCGTAAGTGTTACCAGTGAGTCACAACTGGCATTGGTTAGTAAGGTAACTGTCACTGTACCAGCCTGCGTAAGAGTTTGTCCATTCCAGGTATATGGCAGTTGATTTTGACAGATAGTGACCGTTTCGGAACCAGTCAGTACCGGGTTTACAATAAGCGTGAGAGTAACCACAGAGTCACAACCCGAACTGCTTTGCAGCGTCGCCGTTGCCGTACCGCCCTGGGTAAGTATTTGACCGTTCCAGGAATAGGGCAATTGGTTTTGACAAACGGTAATGGTTTCATTGCTGGATACATTTGGATTCACGATCAGTGTGAGCGTAACCACCGAATCGCAACCCGCGCTGCTTTGCAGGGTAGCGGTTGCCGTTCCCGCCTGTGTTAGGGATTGCCCGTTCCAGGTATAGGGCAACTGGTTTTGACAAATGGTGATGGTCTCACTTCCGGTAACGTTCGGGTTCACGATAAGCGTAAGCGTAACGAGTGAGTCGCAACCTGCGCTGCTTTGCAGGGTAGCAGTTGCGGTACCGGCCTGAGTAAGTGTTTGCCCGTTCCAGCTATAAGGCAATAAGTTTTGACAAATAGTGATGGTTTCATTTCCTGTTACATTTGGATTCACGATAAGTGTAAGCGTAACGAGTGAGTCGCAACCTGCACTGCTTTGCAGGGTAGCAGTTGCTGTACCGGCCTGTGTAAGTATTTGACCGTTCCAGGTATAAGGCAATAAGTTTTGACAAATAGTTATGGTTTCGCTTCCTGTAACGTTTGGATTCACGTTAAGAGTAAGTGTTACCAATGAGTCGCAACCCGCACTGGTTTGCAGGGTAACAGTTGCTGTACCAGCCTGCGTAAGAGTTTGCCCATTCCAGGTATATGGCAGTTGATTCTGACAGATAGTGACCGTTTCGGAACCAGTCAGTACCGGGTTTACAATAAGTGTAAGCGTTGCTAATGAGTCACAACCCGCACTGCTTTGCAGCGTTGCCGTTGCCGTACCGCCCTGGGCAAGAGTTTGTCCATTCCAGGTATAGGGCAATTGGCTTTGACAGATAGTGACCGTTTCGGAACCAGTCAGTACCGGGTTTACAATAAGCGTTAGGGTAACCAATGAATCGCAACCCGCGCTGCTTTGCAGGGTTGCGGTTGCCGTACCTGCTTGTGTAAGTGTTTGCCCGTTCCAGGTATAGGGTAACTGGTTTTGACAAATGGTGATGGTCTCACTTCCCGTAACATTCGGGTTAACGATAAGCGTAAGCGTAACGAGTGAGTCGCAACCTGCGCTGCTTTGCAAAGTAGCAGTTGCGGTACCCGCTTGTGTAAGAGTTTGCCCGTTCCAGGTATAGGGTAATTGGTTTTGGCAAATCGTGATGGTTTCATTTCCTGTTACATTTGGATTCACGATAAGTGAAAGCGTAACGAGTGAGTCGCAACCTGCACTGCTTTGCAGGGTAGCAGTTGCAGTACCGGCCTGTGTAAGTATTTGTCCGTTCCAGGTAAATGGCAATTGGTTCTGACAAATATTAATAATCTCTGAACCTGCCAGGGCCGGGCTCACGCTTAGGATTAGTGTAGCAAGCGTATCACAACCACCTGCCCCGCCGCTGAGTGTATCGGTGTAAACACCGGCACTATCATAGCTATTGCCGTTCCAGGTATAGGGCAACTGGTTAGCACAAACGGTGACTGTTGTTGTGTCGGTCAGGATCGGGCTCACATTCAATATAAGTGTAGCCAGCGTATCACAACCACCTGCGCCGCCGCTGAGTGTATCGGTGTAAACCCCGGCACTATCATAGCTATTGCCGTTCCAGGTATAGGGCAACTGGTTAGCGCAGACGGTGACTGTTGTTGTGTCGGTCAGTACCGGGTTAACATTCAGGATCAATGTAAGGATCGAATCACAATCATTCGCCCCGCCGCTGAGTGTATCGGTGTAAACTCCGGCACTATCATAGCTGTTGCCAGTCCATATGTATGGCAACAGGTTAGCGCAGACGGTGACTGTTG
>DASUMO010000545.1:0-2192 GCA_036277695.1 Chitinophagaceae bacterium | reverse complement strand
TTAATTCTTCAAAAGATTCCTTGAAGCGGTTTATTCTTTCCTTTAGTTGATGGTAGCCGAGAGAAACATGATCGTTCAATTGAACACCGGACTCACGGAAATAATGCATCCATTCCAGGGGTTCCTTTTCAAAAATGCGGGAAATGCAATCCCGGGTGGCGATCTCCGTATTCTCATATTCCGGGTCAGGATGGAATTCATCATAAATGAATCCATGCATCATACCCGGGATATTGATATCATCCATTTCATGTTCAAACAGTTCTTCCAGTGCAAAACGGTATAATTCCCGTTTGTTGATATTGGGGCTGCATGCATCCAGGCTTATACCATATTGTTGCAGGTAAGCAGACAGGTCATTCCAGGCAGTTTCCATTTCATCGTCCGGGATCTCCATTACCGGTTTGAAATGGACCGGTCTTTCAATCTTATCAAATACTTTAACTCTTTTGGGGTTTTCCCAGTTTCGCTCGAACTCAATGATATTCCGCAGGAACTCGTTTTCCAGTTCAAGAGGAATCGGCCGGGCTTCTTCCACTCTCCCGAATTCGGCCCCGTTTTCCAGCATCAGCTTCATTTTAAGGAAATCGTTTTCAAGCTTCAGTTGCTCTTCTTTGTTTAATTCCTGTGACATAATAGAATTTTCTACAAATTAGATTCAACCCAACCTGTTTCCAACGGTAAAAAAACTTTTAAAATGTGATTTTCCGGTGGAGGTCAAAACAACCTCCCCTGCTCGCCCGGCCTGCGGAACAGGCTACGGTCTAGACTCCATTCCTCGGCATTCATCCCATAGAGCTTGCCATATTTTTTATATTGCTGTGAAACCAGTTGTGCAATGTTGCCTTCACCCCGCATACGAACCCCCCAGCGGCTATCGTTCACCTTCCCATCATGCGACTGTTCCACCAGGTGCCAGACCTTATCGGCCCTGTCAGGAAAATTTTTATACAACCAGTCGTGAAATAAAAATTTTATGGCTCCATTTAACCGGATAAAAGTATAAGCCGTAAAACTGGCGCCGTTATCCCGGGCTTCCTTCATGATCCTTTGCATTTCATGTTCATTCAAACCCGGTATCATAGGACCCATCATTATACCCATTCTTACCCCGGCGCTGCTTAACTCGTTAATTACTTTCAGTTTTTGCCTGGCAGTCGTGGTCCTTGGCTCCATGACTCTTCGCAAATCTTCATTAAAGGAAGTAATTGAAACCATGGCCGAAACAATATTCTTCTTTGCCATTTCCTGCAGGATATCCTTGTCTTTTATGATCCAAGAATTTTTGGTCAGGATACCCACCGGTTGGTTGAATTCATTGCAGACTTCCAGTAAAGCTCTTGTCAGGCGATAAGTTTGTTCAGCGGGCTGGTAACAATCTGTATTTCCGCTCAGCATGATCGGGGTCGCATCCCAGTTTTTTTTCATCAGGAATTTCCGGAGCAGCTGGGGAGCATTTTTTTTGATGATGATCTTTCTTTCAAAATCAAGGCCCGCACTATAACCCCAATACTCATGTACATTCCTCGCATAACAATAAATGCAGCCATGTTCACAACCGGCATAGGGATTCATGCTATAGGCCATGCCCACATCCGGGCTGTCTACTTTATTTACAATTGATTTTGACTCCTGCTCCAGGTATTGTGTTGGACTATTATCATCACTCCAGTCATCAATGCCTTCCATATGTTCGCGGGTGCGTTCATCTTTTAAAAACCTGTTTTTGGTATTGAACTGAGCTCCCCTGCCCTGTAAATATTGACCTGCCTCCTTTTGTTCTTCATCAGAACCAGCGGTCGTTTCAGTTTTGCGGGGACTTAGTTTGAAATGATCCTGCTGAAGATTCTTTGCCATAAATCTTTTTTAATCACTGATAAACCGGGATAGGTTGGAACCATCCATGAGAAAAAAAGGAGAATAATGAGCCCTTACCTCCATTCTTACCCACATATCCAACTCATTATTCTCCTTCAAACGCACTGTCCTGTTTCACATTACTCCGGTCTTAGCCAAATAATTCACCCTGGCGGGTGGTAACCGGTAAATTCTCGAATTGAAAGCGTCGTACTGTACTGTATTTCATTTCGCCCTCAGGTCTTTTTAATAATATCATGCTGTCTGCTATAAAACGTCCTGTAAAATGTTTATGACTGTATTCGAGCCAGGCTTTCTCATACTGCCAGGGTTGT